>CAKXAF010000070.1 GCA_934869045.1 uncultured Nitrososphaerota archaeon
ACGCCGCACCTATATGAAAATGAAATACAGACTGCTTTTATGGCCGCCTTCAATTTAGTGCTGGGAAGCCGGGCGGAAATTGTCGAAGCGTATCAGGAGGTCATGGACGCTTCGACCGATACCGCCGACCTCAATGCCGAAAGCGACCGGGTTCAAAACGAACTGGAAGTAACCATGGGACTGATCCGCAAGGCTATTTTCGACAATGCGCAAACGGCTATGGATCAGGGCGAGTACAACCGGAAATATACCGACCTCTGCGAGCGGTATGAAACAGCGCAGGCCTGGCTGGCAGAGCTGGAAAACCAACGGCTGGAACGCACCGCCAAACGGGTGAAAATCAAAATGTTCATGGAGCAGTTTGAAGCCCGCGATACGCTGGTAAGCGAATTTGACGAGGAGCTTTGGTATACCACGGTGGAATCCGTAACTGTACATGAAAACAAAGCAATGGTCTTTACCTTCCCTGATGGGCGGCAGGTGGAAATATCCGCAGAAATGTGGAAGGCTGCATAACAGCAAAAATTAAGCCCGCAGGTTCTTTTTACAGAGCCTGCGGGCTTTTTGTCGTTTACATGGTATTCATCAGGTCGAACAGCACTTTTTTCTGATCGTCCGATAAGGTACTCCATTTCGCAAACAGCGCTCGTTGTTCTTCGGTCAATGTATCCGTTCCGTTGCCTTCTGAGAAGAACTGCGCTAAAGTTATACCAAACGCCTTGCATACCGTTTCCAACGTCGGCAATGTCGGCGCATTATCTCTGTTAAACATATTCGTCACTGTTGGAAGGAGAGAGATTTGCTTCCTTTGCCAGCCGGTAATCCGTCCAGCCGCGCTCATCCATGAGCTGTCTTATCCGTTTTTTGGCGTCCATTATACCATCTACCTACCGGTGCGCCGGGCACAATGGGAAAAGATACCCTGTGCCGGGGAGATACCTACGCCAGAGGAATGGCTGCATTATGCCGTCGAGCGGCTGAACGACGATGGCGCAGGCGATTTGCTGAAACGATACCTGATTGACGGATAAGGTAAAAATGTGGTATGGTATAGGTAACGAAATCTGAACCGGGCAATCGGTAAAGGTTTTGGTGTGCAAATCTGATACCGTATCTTGCAGTTTTCAATTTGATCAGACACATCATATAGTGCTTTATAAATATTAAAACCGAGTTATTATACCAAATGTAGTGGTTTTAAACAAATGATCCCCCACCGAACATCGTGTTCCGGTGGGGGACTTTTTTAACCGTAATCTATTTGAAAACGCACCAGCATTATGACATCATTGCCTCAGTTTTGACCAAACAGGAGGCACTGGGATACTTGTCCTTACCGGACCGCTGAAATATTTGGCCTCTGTATACCGAACCGCCTGCATATTTTCGCTGTCTGCGGAGATTCTAAAACAAATGGCGGCGCTGTTTTGCTGCCGCTATTATTTTTCCAGGGGAGATGGTAACATGAAAGTTGAAATCAACCGAGAGGGCTGCATCGGCTGCGGGCTTTGTGCCGCGACCTGTCCGGAGGTATTCCGGATGGCTGATGACGGGCTGGCCGAGGTGTATGCCGAACCTACAGAAACAAATTCCGGCCTTGCCAAAGAGGCGGCCGCCGGATGCCCTGTTCAAGTCATAGCCGCAGACGAATAGAGCGGAGGGGTGCGGTTATCCGCAGGAGAAACGCCGGATACGCCACGTACTTTCCCCAAAAGAAAAAGCCCCGAAGCCATATGCTTCGGGGCTTTTTCCATGATTCTGCCGTTGGGCAGGATTATTTCGCATAAACCAGGAACCGGCTGGCTGTGTCCAGCTCTTCTTCGTAGAAGCAGATCCGGAATTTATAGGTCAAAGCGTAATGTTTGGGGATATCCAGACCGCCCTTAAAATATAAATTATTGGCCGCAAATAGCCCATAGTTGCGAATATGCCAGGTTGTGGGGTACCTCTCGTTGTCTTCATTGTCGAAAACCGCGATGCCGTACTTTTTCCCCCCGACCATGCCGCTGTAATTGCACCAGGACGCCGCGCGCCCCCAGCACTCCTCTTCATTCCGCCCCCCGTAGGCATTCACAAAACTCCCCGTGTGGTCCGCCCGCATCTCTTCGTTGACGCGGATGCCAAGAGGCCCGGCTTCTTTGGTATCGCCGAAATGAATATCTTTATAAGAGGCGGTAAATGTGACCTCCACGTCTGCATAACGGCAGCTCTCCGGCTGATTGTAAAAGGTGAAGGTGCGCTTTTCGTCTAAAACGGGATTGCCTTTGTGGTCACACCAGATATTTTTCGCGGTGAAACCACCCCACGCAGGGCCGCTGGTCATGGATTCAATGGCCTGATGGCGCTGCTCGCCCCTGGTTTCCTCGTTCTCATTCCAGAAATCAATGCCGTTGACGTCACCCACAGCAAGAAACACCGAACGCTGATGCGGATGCTCCTTGGTCTCCAGATCCAACCTGGTGTACGTGGTTCCAGCAGCCGTATAGACCGGGCCCAGATAGGGTTTCAGAAATCCCCGGCCGAAGACATAAGATGTGAAAAGCTTTCCGCCGATCCGGATGTCCAGGGCTTTCCGGTCTTCAGCAAACCGGACCTCGACACCGCCTTCCGCAGGCTGGCAGGACAGTTCTGCCTCCACGGCCTTTTCCCTGTCCAGATCAGCGATGACCAGCACGCCGTCCCCTTTTGACTGGGCAGGAAACCGCTTTCCATCCTCCGTCACCGCTGAGCAGCAGCCTGCCGGCAGTTCCTCTGTCCGAATCCACACCGGCTCGCCCGTAACGGACCGGCGCCCCTTTATGCTGATTTTCATGCAAAAACCTCCTCCAGAAATGCGCGGGCAGACTTGATTTCGCTCTGGAAATCCCCATAGCCGCACTCAACGCTGACCCTGCCGCAGTACCCGGCTTTCCGGAGAGCCTGAGCAAACCGTTTCAGGTATCCGCCGCCGTCCCGTCCGGGATAAACCCTTGCCGGCGGCTCTGCAACATGAATATGCGTCAAAATATCCCGTTCTTTTTCCAATACGGAGAGATCCTCTTCCTCAAGATACATGTGGTATGCGTCTGCCAACAGGCCAACGCCCGGAAGGCTGAGGGCCCGGACCATTTCCGCCCCTTCCGCAACCGTGTTGAGGATGTTGCTCTCCCGCTTGTTCAGGGGCTCGATCACAATGGTAACGCCATACCGCTCCCCGTATTCGCTGCACATCCGCAGAAAGTCCCGGATCCCGGCGGCTCCTTCTTCCCGGCTCATTCCATCCGGAACCCGCCGGGCGGCGCCGCTTCCAAATACCATGGTCCTGATCCCCAGCCGGGAGGCTCTGGATAAAACCCGTTCCACATACCGCCGAAGCTCTTCCCGCTTTCCTTGTGCCAAAATCGGAAGGTCCCCGGGGATGAAGCTGTTGCAGGCCTCCAGCGGAAACCCGCCCGCTTTCCGCATTTCCGCGAGGCGGGACAGCTCCTCTTCGGAAAGCTGGTTCAAAAAGCCGGCGCTGGTTTCGGAAAAGTGATAACCGGCATCCACAACGATTTTGCTCCCCTCCAGCAGAATCCTCTCCGCGGAAGGCGGAACCTGGCCCTCCCCCTGGGGCATAAAGGAGCCGCCGGGAAGGCAGCAGCCAAATCGAATCATATAGTTCCCTCCTCAGGCGATGAAAACAGTCTTTCCCGTGCGGGCAGACTCGTAGATTGCGTTGACGATCTTGACAGCCTTGATGCCCTCGCAGGGAAGAATCTGCGGATCGCGGTCATAGTACACCGCGTCGATCATGTTTTCAACGATGGAAGCATGTCCCAGCACGATGGTCGGATCGTTGGCAACCGCACCGTTATCGCGGTTGTATTTGGCAAGCATCTCCGCTTCCTCATTTTCGGGTGCATCCAGGAACTTCCACAGCAGAAGGTTCCCGTCGTTTGCTTCCATGCTTCCGTTGGAACCGTAGACCTTCAGAGACGTGCAGATTCCGGGATAGGCGCAGGTGGTGCTGACGAAGGTCGCAGCCGCGCCGTTTTTAAACCGGATCAGGGAAACGGTCATGTCCTCGGTCTCGATCTTGTGGTTATAGATGCCCATTGTGGAGGAAACGCTCTCCACGTCGCCCATCAGCCACTGCATCAGATCCACGGTATGTACCGCCTGATTCATCAGCGAACCGCCGCCATCCATTGCCCAGGTGCCCCGCCAGCCGCCATTGTCATAATACGGCTGGTCACGGTACCATTTGACCTCAAAGGTACCCAGAATCAGCTTGCCAATCCGGCCGCTGTCAATGGCGTCTTTCATGGGTTTCATGCAGACGTTGTTGCGGTTCTGGTGAACGACCCCGGCTTTTCTCCCGGTACGGAGACGCGCGTCCTCAATTTTCTGCGCCGCCTCGGGCGTGATGTCCAGGGGCTTTTCCACCAGGACGTTCTTGCCCGCCTCCATAGCCCGGACGGCAAATTCTGCGTGCATGGCGCTGGGCAGAGCGATGCTGACAATTTCGATTTCCGGATTTTTCAGCATTTCCTCAAAGCTCTCATAGGTCTGGATGCCAGGATATTTTTCAGCGGCCGCCTGCAGCTTTTCCGGCAGCAGATCGCAGACCGCAACCAGCTTTCCATGCTTTGAATGGGCGGCAGCGTCCGCATGGGACTTTCCCACGCCGAGTCCGACTACGGCATAACCGATTTTACGTTCCATAAGCAGCATACCTCTTTTCGATTTGTTTTGTCTATTATAACACGCAGCCTTTCTTCGCTCAAGGTTCGGAAATCCGAAAAATAGGAATATCGGACGCATTTGCTAGAGAAAAGCTTGCGTTATTTTATAAAAATGCTACAATAGAGTTCAAGGGGGGTATCTGCTTGAACGAAATCTCCATCTCTTATACGACCTATCCGGTTTCACCATTCCCGACTGCCTTTCATCCCACCTATCACAGCCATTCCCATGATGAAATGCTGATAGTCCTCTCCGGGGACATCATTGCCATGGCGGCCAACACCTATCTGACCCATAAAGGCCCCTGCGTGCTCTTTTATAAAAAGCAATGCCCCCACGCCCAAATCAATGGGGAGGGGGTCCCCTATGAACGCTACTGCATCGGCTTTGACCGCAACACCATCGCGGAATTTTTTCCGGACCTGTCTCTTTTTGCTTCCTTCCGCCGGGAGGACGCCTTTCTTCTCCCTCTGGACAGCGGGGAAGCGGAGCGCCTGGCGGCGGCGGCCAAGCTCCTTTATCAGTGCCCCCGGACGGAAGAACCAAATATCCGGCAGCGTCTTCTCCTCTGTTACATCTTCGCAGAGGTCACGGAAATCGGCCGTCAGCGGAGCAGCTCCCCGCCTGTCCATTTCTATCTGACCGCGGTCACACAGCATATTGCCGCCCATATCCAGGAAAAGCTTACGATTGACGGCATCGCCGCCGAATTTCATATTGGCCGCACCAAGCTCATCCGGGACTTCCGGGAGTTTTTCTCCATGAGCGTTTCCCAGTACATCACCATGGAGCGCCTTGTCCGCGCGCGGATGCTTCTTCAGCGCGGGGAGGCGGTGGCCGTCGCCGCGGAGGAGTGCGGCTTCACGGACAGCGCCTATTTCATCCGGGTGTTTCGCAAATATTACGGTATCACGCCGGCGAAATACCGCCGGCAGTGCGCAGAGGTTCCCGTATATCCCTTCGGTCTGGACTGAAGGCAGCAAAAATCCCCCAGCGCCTGCAGACGCCGGGGGATTTTGTGTCACATACTGTAAACTTCCTGCTCGGACACCAGCTTGACGCCGTTGGCCTGCAGTACCTCAATGGCCCGCTCGTTGTCCTCCACCCGGAGGATGACGTAGGCGGTGTTGACCGTTTTGGAGATAAAAGCGTACATATACTCAACGCTGATATGATTCTCATAAAGAACCTTCATGGGCGTGGCCAGTCCGCCAGGTTGGTCGTGGATGCCGATGGTGATGACCTTGGTCAAGGCCACCGTATAGCCGTGCCCCTTGAGCACCTCCTCCGCCTTGTCCGGATTGTTGACGATCAGCCGCAGGATGCCGAAATCATTGGTGTCGGCGACGGAGAGGGCCCGGATATCCACTCCCGCTTCCGCGAGAAGGGCCGTGATCTCCGCGAGACGGCCGGGCTTGTTTTCCACAAATACCGAAAGCTGCTTGATAATCATACTGCCACCCTTTCTTAGTCGTGAAGTTTCCGTTTATCGATGACGCGGACGGCCTTACCCTCGCTTCTGGCAAGGGATTTCGGCTCGACCAGCGTGACCTTCGCTGAGAGGCCCAGGACAAAGTCCAGCTGTTTGGCGATCTTCCGCTCCTGCTCCTCAATTCCACGGACGGTGTCCGAGAAGAAGGAGGAATCCATCTCCACCTGAACCTCCAGAGTATCCAGGTTGTTAATCCGGTCGACGATGAGCTGGTAGTAGGGCGCCGTGCCGGCCGTACCCACCTGAAGCAGCGCCGCCTCCACCTGGGACGGAAAAACGTTGACGCCGCGGATGATGAGCATGTCGTCGCTGCGGCCACGGGGCTTCTCCATTTTGACCAGAGTCCGCCCGCAGGAGCAGGGCTTGCGGCTGAGTTTGGAAATATCCCGGGTGCGGTAGCGGATAAGCGGCAGGGCCTGCTTGGTAATGCAGGTGAAGACCAGTTCCCCTTCGCTGCCGTCGGGAAGGACTTCGCCGGTATCCGGGTCGATAATTTCCACGATGAAATGATCCTCGTTGACGTGCATCCCGGTCTGCTCCTCACATTCAAAGGAGACACCGGGTCCCATAATCTCTGACAGGCCGTAGATGTCATGGGCCTTAATATTCAGGCGCTGCTCAATCTCCCGGCGCATCTCCTCTGTCCAGGGCTCCGCGCCGAAAATGCCGGCCTTCAGGTGGATCTTATCCTGAACCCCCATTTCGCAGACCGTCTCGCCCAGATACAAAGCGTAGGAGGGGGTGCAGGCCAGGATGGTCGAGCCGAAATCCTGCATGATCTGGATCTGCCGTTTGGTGTTGCCCGCCGATACCGGGATTACCGATGCCCCCATCTTCTGGCCGCCGTAATGCAGCCCCAGTCCGCCCGTAAAGAGCCCGTAACCATAGGAGACGTGAAGGTAGTCATCCTTGTCCCCTCCGGCGGCCACGATGGCCCGAGCCGCGATCTCGCCCCAGGTCTCCAAATCTGCCGCGCTGTAACCGACAACCGTCTGTTTGCCGGTGGTGCCGCTGGAGGCGTGGATCTCCGCGATCTCCTTGGGCGGAAGCGCAAACATACCGTAAGGATAGTTGTCCCGCAGGTCCTGCTTGGTGGTAAACGGCAGCTTGGCCAGATCCTCCACAGTGCGGATATCCTCGGGCTTAATCCCAGCCGCGTCCATCTTGGCACGGTAGGGAGCTACATGATCATAGACCCGGCGGACCGTATCCGCCAGCCGCTCTCCCTGAAGGGCCAGCATTTCATCCCGGGACATGGTTTCCATTTTTTCGTTGAAGAATTTGCCCATTATTGTCCTCAGCCTTTCCGCTAAAATATTCCAGCCGAAAGTCCGGGGGTACCCCGCCCGGCCTCCGGCGATCTGCCAGGGCGGACGCTTATTTCTGTTCTCTTCCCAAAGCGAAGGCCCTGCGGTTCAGTTCCAGGAATTTCGAAGGCACGCACTCCTCCAGCGCCTTCTGCCACATCTCCTCAGAGAAATCCATGGCGTTGGCCACCGCACCCATCAATACCACGTTGGTGGCCTTGGCGCTGCCGGCCTGCTCAGCCAGGTGCAGCGCGTCAAAGAGCTTGAGACTGACACCCAGCCCGCGGAGCTTCCCGGCGATGTCCTCCGGATACTGGGCAGCGCCCATGATCACCGGCATCGGCGCAATCTGCTGGTCATTGACCACCAGGGTGCCGCCTTTTTTCAGGAATCCGACCCAGCGGGCCGCCTCCAGCAGCTCAAAGGAGATGATAATGTCTGCCTCTCCCTCGTTTATGACGGGACTCCAGACCTTCCCATCCGAATATTTTACATAGGTGACCACGGACCCGCCCCGCTGAGACATCCCATGGACCTCCGAAACCTTGACGTCATACCCGGCCTGCATCACCACATGGCCCAGCATTTTGCTGGCCAAAAGGCTTCCCTGCCCGCCGACGCCGACGATCATGATGTTCTGGTTCATTTCGTTTTCTCCCCTTTCTCCCCGGACGGAATCGCGTGGAATTTGCAAAGATCGCTGCAAAGGCCGCATCCGACGCAGAGCGTATCGTCAATGACCGCTTTCCCGCCGGTCACACTGATGGCCGGGCAGCCCAGCTTCAGGCAGGCCTTGCAGCCCCTGCAGTTATCGGTGACAATTTTCAGGGGAGGATTATGCTTGACATATTTGAGCAGCGCGCAGGGACGCCGGGAGATAATCACCGACGGCTCCTTGACGGCCAGCTCTTCCTCGATGGCCTTCCGGGTCTCCGCCAGATCATACGGATCCACCACCCGGACCCGGTTGATGCCCACCGCGCCGCAGACCTTCTCGATGCTGACCTTGGCCGTGGGATCGCCTTTCAGAGTGTAACCGGTTGTGGGATTCTGTTGGTGGCCGGTCATGCCGGTGATGGAGTTATCCAGGACGATAACCGTAGAGATGCCCTGGTTGTAGGAAAGATCAATCAGGCCGGTAATGCCGGAGTGAATGAAGGTGGAGTCGCCGATGACCGCCACGGATTTGGCGGCAGACTCCTCTCCCCGGGCCATGTTGAAGCCGTGGAGCCCGGAGATGGATGCGCCCATGCAGATGGTAGTATCCATGGCGGACAGCGGAGCGCTGGCGCCCAGCGTGTAGCAGCCAATGTCTCCGGAAACCATAACCTTCAGCTGGTTCAGCACGTAAAACAGGCCCCGATGGGGACATCCTGCACAGAGGACGGGCGGGCGCATGGGCACCGCCTCCGGGAAGGCGTAGGTCTCCTCCGCTTTTCCAAAGAGCTTTTCCGCGATCAGCTTCTGGGAGAACTCCCCAATCCAGGGGAACAGCTCCTTGCCGATGACCTTTACGCCGATCTTGCGGCAGTGGGTTTCGATAACGTCGTCCAGTTCTTCCATGACGTAAAGAGTATCAATCTTGGCGGCAAATTCCTGGATCAGCCGGACCGGCAGCGGATTGACCATTCCCAGCTTCAGGTAGCTGGCCTTGTCACCCAGAACCTCCCGGGCATACAGATAAGTAGAACCCGCGGCGATGACGCCGATTTTGGTATCACCCCAGAAAATCTGATTGACTGGAGCGGTCTCTGCCCATTCCCGCAGCGCCGCAGTGCGTTTTTCCACCATGACGTGCTTGGGCTTGGCAAAGGCGGGCATCATGACATATTTGGCTGGATTTTTCTGATATTCCTTCAGCGGGCGCTCCTCCCGCTCCCCGATCTCCACCAGGCTCTGGGAGTGGGAAATGCGGGTAGACATCCGCAGCATCACCGGGGTGTCGAACTCCTCGGACAGCTCAAAGGCCAGCTTGGCGAAGGCGCAGGCGTCGGCGGAGTCGGAAGGCTCCAGCATGGGCACCTTGGCGGAAACGGCGTAGTGCCGGGAATCCTGCTCGTTCTGAGAGGAATGCATCCCGGGGTCGTCGGCCACGCCGATGACCATTCCCGCATTGACGCCGGAATAGGACACGGTGAAAAGCGGATCCGCGGCCACATTGACACCGACGTGCTTCATGGCGCAGAAGGAGCGTTTCCCACCGATAGACGCGCCGATGGCAACCTCCATGGCAACCTTTTCATTGGGCGCCCACTCCGCATACATCTCCTCATATTTGGCGGCATATTCGGTGATTTCGGTGCTCGGGGTCCCCGGATAACTGGAGATGATCCCGCACCCGGCCTCATAAAGCCCTCTGGCAACCGCTTCGTTGCCCAGCAGCAATTTTTTCAACTGTCTCTCCCTTTCCTTTTCTATGTAGTCGCATGCCTGCAGCGTAAAATTACGCTTTGGGCTGATTCCGCAGATCAACGATCCGTTTTGCCTTCCCCTGGAACCGCTCAATGGACTTCGGCTCGCAGAGTGTGACCTTGGTGTCGATTCCCAGCACCGTCTTCAAATGGGCACGGACGTCCTGCTGGATCTCGGACAGCTTCTTGTATTCCTCCAGAAGGCTGCCATCGGTGAGCTCCACCTTAACCTCCAGGGTGTCCATGTACCCCTCCCGGCGGAGAATCAGCTGGTAGTGGGGCCCAATGTGGGGCAACGTCACCAGCACGCTCTCAATCTGGGTCGGGAAGACGTTGACTCCGCGGATCTTCATCATATCGTCGCTGCGTCCCTTGATCTTGTCCATACGGGCA
>CAKXAF010000071.1:0-3002 GCA_934869045.1 uncultured Nitrososphaerota archaeon
GTATACTACACCGGCGATGGTGTTGGGAAACGAGGGGTGCTCTACCCGGTTGAGGATGACCGCCCCCACTGCCACCTGCCCGCTGTAGGGTTCTCCCCGGGCCTCGGCGGAAATAATCCGAGCCAGAAGATTGACATTGGCCTCTGTAGCCTGAGGCTTGGAGCCTACGCTGATACCCAGCCGCTTCAGAGTCTGTGGGCCGGCAATGCCGTCGACAGCCAGGCCTTGCTGCTTCTGAAATTTTTTAACGGCGGCCTGGGTCTGGGAACCGTAGATACCATCGACGCTTCCGGTATAAAGGCCGCGTTCCTTCAGGGTTTGCTGAATAGCCTTGACTTCAGCTCCAGTGGAGCCCATTTTGGAGAGGGCGTCAACAGCAGGGGAGGGGAAGACCGAGCAGAGGACCGCAATTACCATGGCGTTAAGAAAGACGATAACAGCAGTCTGGCGGATCAGGCGTATTTGTTTTTCCATTTGTGGACCATCCTTTCACGTAAACTGGATATTCCGCGCAGGCAGAATCCGGTTGCCAATAGTTTTTCCGAATTTTTGCAAAAAATGTGAGCAGGATGTCTGTATTTTTCAGGAGAGAGCGCAGTAAAATTGATCTTTGTACCGTTGCGCGGCTTTCATCCGTCTGCTATACTAAATGCAGAAGCAGCAGAAGCAAAAAAAGACCGGAGGGAATGTATGGACTGTAAAGGGATCATTTTTGATATGGACGGAACGCTGATCGATTCTATGGGAATGTGGCGCAGCTTGGCAACCATTTTTCTTGCGGACAACGGGCTTGAGCCCAAGGAGGCAGGTCTGGACGAAAAGGTGTATCGGATGACTGTTCCGGAGATGCGGCAGTTTTTCGAAAAGGAATATGGGCTGCGGTACCATACGCTGGCAGATTTTCAGGAAGCTTACTACCATGCAGTGGATTGCTATTACCGTACGGTCATTCGGCCCCGTCCGAGGGTTTTTGCCTTTCTTCAAAAGATTCGGGATGCCGGAATTCGCATGTGTGTCGCAACAGCCACCCGTACGCAATCGGCGATGCTCGCTTTAAAACGCCTGGGTTTTCTGGATTATATGGAGTTTGTTCTGTGCTGTGGGGATGTTGGCGCTGAGAAAGATCAGCCGGACATCTATCTGGAGGCAGCTCGGCGGATGGGATGCTCCGTTTCTGAGTGCGTGGTATTTGAAGACGCTCTTTACTGTATCCGGACTGCGAAAAAGGCGGGCTTTCGGACGGTGGGAATTTATGAGAAAAGCGCTCCTTGGGAGGCGGAATGCATTCGGGCGGTCTGTGATCTTTATATTGAGGGATATGAGGATCTGCTGAATCTGCCGGAAGAACGGGAGGCCCGGCTGGGATAAACTGTATAAGAAAAGAGGACCGGTCCATCCTAACGCAGAGTCTTTTTCACTTTGCGGGGGTGGGCAGTCCTTTTTTGCTGGGCTTTTCCAGGAAAAGACAAAATCACTAAAAGCAAGTCCAATTCTTAGCGGATTTTCCATGCCGAAAAATTTGCAATCTTTTGACGAAACAGATATAATAAATATGTAAAGAAGCGGCGGCCGTAGTGCCGCTCAGATTCAGAAACTTATAGGAGGAGTTCATTGTGCAGGAGCCGATTCATGAGATTTCGATCCCGGTGGGGATGCTGAGCCTTGTCGGGATGAAAGGCTGTGAGGAGATTACCGCCAAAGTTGACAGATATTTGGTGGAGTGGCGCTCGCAGCGGCACGGGGAAATGATGAACGACGCAGACTTTATCGGCTATTGCCGGGATACGTACCAGTTGCAGGCGGATTGTCCGCGTTTTGGCACCGGTGAAGCCAAGGGTACCTTGAAAGAGTCGGTCCGTGGGCATGATCTGTACATCCTTTCCGATGTGTTCAATTATGGCGTGACGTACAAGATGTATGGGATGAACGTCCCTATGAGTCCAGATGACCACTATCAGGATCTCAAGCGGGTGATTGCTGCCGTTAGCGGAAAGGCCCGCCGCATTAACGTGATCATGCCCATGCTGTATGAAGGCCGTCAGCATCGCCGCACCTCCCGCGAATCGTTGGACTGCGCCCTCTGCCTGCAGGAGTTGGCGAATATGGGGGTGGAGAACCTCATCACCTTTGACGCCCATGATGCCCGCGTCCAGAATGCGATCCCCCTCAAGGGATTTGAAAATGTGCAGCCCACCTATCAGTTTTTAAAGGCAATGGTCAACAATGTTCCGGATATCGAATTCGACCAGGAGCATCTGATGATGATTTCACCCGATGAGGGCGGCATGAGTCGATGCATGTACTACTCCTCCGTGCTTGGCGTGGATCTTGGAATGTTCTATAAGCGCCGGGATTATTCGGTTATCGTCAACGGCCGTAATCCGATTGTCGCGCATGAATTTTTGGGCGATAACGTTGCTGGCAAGGATCTGATTATTGCGGACGATATGATTTCTTCCGGCGAATCGGTGCTGGATATTGCCGCACAGCTCAAAAAAATGGGAGCCCGTCGGATTTTTGTCTTTGCAACATTCGGCTTATTCTGCGAGGGACTTTCGAAGTTTGACGCCGCTTATGAGCGGGGAGAAATCTATCGGGTGTTTACGACGAATCTGATTTACCGTACCCCGGAGTTGCTGCAGCGGGAGTGGTATACGTCGGTGGATTTGTCTAAATATATAGCTTATATCGTGGATAATCTGAATCATGATCAGTCGATCAGCAATCTGCTGAATCCGGTTTATCGCATCAATAAGCTGCTGGAGCGTAAGCGCGGCCAGGCAAAATAAAAATTTTGGGGAGCCGGTGGATTATTCTTCCGGCTCCTTTTACCGCTCCGATATTGCTCTTCATTCCGGAAAGAACAGCTTTGAGAAAATCTTGAAAAATTTTGAAAAAGTGTTGACAAGCCTTAGAAAACCTGATATAATAATTTACGTTGCTGATATGAAAAGATTGGTGGCAAGAGCAAGTTCCTGTGCATGTCCTTGCGGGTGTAGTTC
>CAKXAF010000071.1:3012-10132 GCA_934869045.1 uncultured Nitrososphaerota archaeon
GGCTACGTGGGTTCGATTCCCATCACCCGCTCCAATCCGTGTCCGGCGGATGTTTGCGCCCATAGCTCAGCTGGATAGAGCAACTGCCTTCTAAGCAGTAGGCCTCAGGTTCGAGTCCTGATGGGCGCGCCATTTCATATGGTGGGTATAGCGCAGTTGGTTAGCGCGTCAGATTGTGGCTCTGAAGGCCGTGGGTTCGAATCCCACTACCCACCCCACTTATACACTGGGCTATCGCCAAGTGGTAAGGCACAGGACTTTGACTCCTGCATTCCGATGGTTCGAATCCATCTAGCCCAACCATCTTTCCAAGCATATTGGGGTGTCGCCAAGCGGTAAGGCAGTAGATTCTGGCTCTACCATTCCGAGGGTTCGAATCCTTCCACCCCAACCAACAAAGGGTGCTGATCCGTTTCGCGGTTCAGCGCCCGCCACTTTTGTGGCAGGATGGCGCGGTCTTTTAGCTCTTTTAATTGAATATTGGGGTGTCGCCAAGTGGTAAGGCATCAGATTCTGGCTCTGACATTCCGAGGGTTCGAATCCTTCCACCCCAACCATAACTGGACACCGGTTTTGATGCAATATGTATCGAAGTGATGTTCAGTTTTTTTGTTGTTGTATGACTGTGTGCTGTCACAAGATGGCCGACTGTATATTTAACATGATAAGTTCTGATTTGAAAGGGAACCAACATGTCAACAAGTAAGGACTATTTATATTTTTTAATAGACCAGTTATCATCCCTTGAAGGAATTGCATGCCGTATGATGATGGGGGAGTACTTAATATATTATCGTGAAAAAGTAGTCGCATATATTTGTGAGAACCGGCTTCTTGTTAGACCTGTTCCATCGGCAGTTAAGATGTTGCCAAATGCAGAGTATGATTCAATACGTGAAGGTGGAAGAAAAAAGTTATTGCGAGTTGAGGATGTGGATAATCGTGAATTCCTTACGAATTTAGTGTTAGCGATGTATGATGAACTGCCATGCGCTAAATCTAAAAATATAGGATAAATTCCGGTTTAACGCTGTAAAGGAGCATCCAAGGCCTTGATTTTTCTCAACCTTTTTTGGATTTTAGACTGCCGTTCATAACTGACAGCTTAAAGCTATAGACTTTTTGGAATTTATATGGTAAAATTAAAATGTTTTATCTTTTTTGAGGCACAGTTGGAGAGGTTCCTGCAGGGGACAGCGGTTAATGGCCAGCCGGATGGGAAATACTATGGCGGAAACGGGAAGGGATGAGAGGATGGACTGGCTGCATTCTGTTTTAAATATGATTGTGGATTGGGCAATCCTGCTTTTCGAATTAATGGGAGTGCTGGTGATCGTTGTGTCCGGCGCGCAGGGGATTTGGGGGTACGTGACCCGAAACCCTTTGACTCGGCTCAACCTCGCGAAGGGCATGGCAATGGGGCTGGAGTTTAAGCTGGGCAGCGAAATTCTGCGTACAGTGGTTGTGCGGGAATTTACTGAAATTTTTACAGTGGCTGGAATTATTCTTCTGCGGGCGGCGCTGACCTTTTTGATCCACTGGGAAATCCGAAACGAGGAGGCGGCCCATTCCGGAGAAGAGGGAGAGGATACCAGCACCATCAAAAGCACTTCTCTGTTTTCCAAAAAAAAGTAAAAAATGCCTGTCCCAAAATCGGACAGGCATTTTTATGTGGAAAGGGGCCGGATAACTCCTATAGGAGTCTGCTCATGAGACTGGCCCAAAGGATTTTGGCGGAGAACCTCCAGATACAGCGGCAAGTTGGCGTCAGGTTTGGAACTGCCAAGAATCCGGCCGCCTATGTCGTTGAGGTCGATGATGAGAACCAGGGGCCCGCCCAGAATCTCAGACAGGCGGCTGGCCGTTTCGTTGGGACGGTCCGGAGCAGGTACTACATAGCGGTCATAGGGCGGAAGCGTGAACGCGCAGGGGCCATCCACGGCCGAAGCCTTGTAGCCGGCGACATGGTAAAACCATCCCTTCCGACGGAATAGTTTTCCGGCGGCACCGGCGGCTGAGGCCAGCAGGATGCGGAAAACGCCGCACTCATGCAGTGCGCACTGCATGGTTTCCGGTATTGCAAGCCCAATTCCATAATCTGTTTTGCGGACGAACCTGCAGAGGAAACGCGCCAGGCGGCCGGGCTTGATGGAATCCAGAGGCTTAGCCTTCCCCTGGGTACAGGCGACCATCTTTTCGCTGAGGATTAGGATGTCCCCGGCCTGGAGAAGGGGCTTAGCATACCAGAGAACCAGTTTTTCCAGATTGTCCTGCTCAGTAATCAAGTCGGTGGGAATTGCATAGCAGGCGAAACGGCGGTTTTGGGCTTGTACATATTCCTCTTTTTCGGGATTGACAATCAGCTGAGGTTCTTTCATGAAGGCCCTTCTTTCCTGTGAGATTGCTATTAGTATAGCACTTTTTCTGCAAAAATTTAGAAAAATAAGGAAACAAATGCTTAAGATTGCCGTAAAAATGAAGGATATTTTGTAAGATTCTTTCTTTAAGGATACACGCCGGGGATTCAAAATGCAAGTAAAGATTCTTTACAGAGCAGTAACAGTTTTCGTTACTGGATACCTTGTATGATACTCTCGGAAGAATTGCCTAAAAAATTACAGGGTATCCAAGCATTTTTCGTTCCGCACACCGTCGGAAATATGGTATACTGGAAGAGAACAAAGGAAGGTGCGTTTTTATGACGAATCAGGAGGAATTCCGCGAGATCTACAACCGGAACGTGACTCGGAAGGGGGCGGACAAGCTGCTCACCTGGCTGGAGCAGGGCGACTTTTTCACCGCTCCGGCTTCTACACGGTACCATTTGGCAGAGGACGGTGGGCTTTGTGCCCATAGTCTCCACGTTTACAAGCGGCTCAGCGCCCTGATCCAGACGGAAGGGCTGGAGATTTCGGAAGAGAGCGCGGCGCTCTGCGGCCTGCTCCACGATCTCTGCAAGGCGGGGTTCTACAAAAAGGAAATGCGGAACTCCAAGATTGGAGGCGTCTGGAAAGAGGTGCCGTATTTCTCCATTGAGGATCAGTTCCCTTATGGCCACGGAGAGAAAAGCGTATTCCTCATCGAGCGGTTTCTCCGACTGACCACCGAGGAGGCGCTGGCCATCCGCTGGCACATGGGTGGGTTCGACGACGCGGCCAAGGGCGGCTGTATGGCCATCAGTGCGGCTTATGGACAGTGCCCACTGGCGGTCTGCCTGCATATTGCAGATTTGGAAGCGACCTACCTGGATGAGACCAAGTAGAAAGAAGGAAAAGTTGATGGAAGTCACACGTTACCGGGAAGTACTGTTTTCCGCTGTCCGCACGATTTTTGCGGTAGACAGTCCATCCGGCTATACCCGCAATGTCATCGAGCTGATTCGTTCCATGGCGGATGAGCTGGGCTTTGCCTTTGAGACCACCCGAAAGGGCTGCGGCGTCATCACAGTGGAGGGCCGGAACAGCGAAAAAACCGTCGGCCTGTCCGCCCATGTGGACACCCTGGGCGCCATGGTGCGCTCGGTTACCGCAGAGGGCGGGCTGATGTTCACGCCGGTGGGCGGACCGATCCTGCCGACGCTGGACGGGGAGTACTGCAAGGTCCTCACCCGGGATGGAAGAATCTATACCGGGACGATTTTGAGCCTGAGCCCCGCGGTCCACGTGTTTCCGGACAGCGTGACCCGGACCCGGGACGCGGATAATATGGTGGTCCGTATCGACGAGAAGGTCCGTTCTGCCGGGGATGTGAAGAATCTGGGGATTCAGCCGGGGGATTACATCTTTTTCGACCCCAAAACCGTAATTACGCCCTCTGGATTCCTCAAGTCCCGGTTCATCGACGACAAGGGAAGCGTCGCCTGTCTGATGACGCTGCTCAAGATCATGAAGGAGGAAAAATTGACGCCGGCTTACCGGACGAAGATTTTCATCTCGGTCTATGAGGAAGTGGGCCACGGCGCGGCGTACATTCCAGGGGAAATCAGCGAGCTGGTGGCGGTGGATATGGGCTGCATTGGGCTGGACCTTTCATGCAGCGAATACCAGGTCTCTATCTGCGCCAAGGACTCCGGCGGGCCGTATGATTACGAGCTGACCAGCAGGCTGGTGAATCTGGCCCGGGAAAACGGCGTGGATTACGCGGTAGACATCTACCCACGCTACGGTTCCGATGTAGGCGCCGCGCTGGGGGCGGGTAACGACATTTGCGGCGCGCTGATCGGGCCGGGCGTCCATGCCTCCCATGGGATGGAGCGGACCCATGCGGAGGGTATGGAAAACACCATCCGTCTGGTGGGACTTTACCTTGGCCTTGAAAAAGCGGAATAGAGCCGCTTTCCTATTTTTTAAGAGGTTTCTTCCGCCTTTTCCCAAAACAATTTTCAGAATCATGCTATCCCGATAAAGTCCCGGAAACGGCTCTGTTGGGATGGCAAACAGCAAAGGAGCCGCATCAGCTATGAGCCGAATTCTCGCCGATTATCACATGCACACCCTGTTTTCTCCGGACGGGCACTGCAGCCCGGAGGAAATGTGCCGCGCTGCCTTGGACAAGGGACTGACGGAGATCGCCGTGACCGATCATTTTGAGTTTTTTACCGATGGAATTTTCGAAGACGCTAAGTACCGGGTCGAAACGATTGCGGCCTGTTACCGCGAACTGGATGTCTGCCGGGAAACGTTTGCCGGCAGACTGAAAATTCGCAGCGGGATCGAGATCGGACAGCCCCAGACCGCGCCGGACGATGCGGCGAAGGTGATGGCGGCGCTGCCGTTGGATTATGTCATCGGATCCGTTCATAAGCTGAAGGATATTGATTTAGGGCTGGTGGATTATCCGGATGAGATCATTCCAGGACGGGTTCGGGAAAATCTTGCGATGCTCTATGAGCTGGCGGATCGGTATGATTACGACTGTCTGGGGCACCTTGACATTGTCAAGCGATATGCGGCGGTTCATGGAAAGACGATCGATCTGATGGACTACCGGGATGGACTGGAGCCAGTCCTCCGACGGGCCGTCGAGCGGGGAAAGGGCATCGAGTTAAACACCTCCGGCGCACGGCAGGCGGCAAAGGAAGCGCTGCCCTCTACTGCGGTGCTGAAGCTTTACCGCTCTTTGGGCGGGGAGATCCTGACGGTGGGTTCTGACGCTCACTACGCCAGAGACGTAGCGGCTGATTTTAATATTGCCCGGGAAATGGCGCTGGAGGCCGGGTTCCGGTATCTGGCGGTTTATGAGAAGCGCGTACCGGAATTTTATTCCATCGTCTGACATCAAATAGGGTATGCTGTGAGAACGAAAAAACGCCGTGTGCTGTAAAGGAAATTGGATTGCCGTGCCAGCTTTTTCATGCCGGTTTCCAGCGTTTGTGAAGTGGTTTCGGCTTGGAAATAAACACGCAGAAGCGCTGCTTTCAGGGGGACGAACGCTTTTGCGTTGGGAGCTTCGGTTGCTGCAATTTAACGGTAAAAGGCGTATAATCCGATAGACGATAGTATAGTAGGAAACTGACAAACGATGCGGTCGTAAGTTGGGTCATGTCCGATAAAGAGTGAGGGGATATCACCAAAAATATCTTCCTCTTTTTTAATCAAAATGAATTTTCCCCTTTAAGATTGTATTTGATAAATCGAAGACAGGATTCTAACGGTGTAAACAAGTGGGGACTTATAATATAAGCTTTTTAGATGGATGAATTTTGTGACGATTTATAATTAACAAATTGCTTGTAGATTCTTTTGGGGATTGTGTTATACTAAGATTGATTAAAGCTAAAGGAGCTGATGGTATGGAGAAGACCAAAAGAACCTATCGTACAAAGGAAGAAAGAGCAGCAGACCTTGATGCCAAAATTGAGTACCATAAGAAAGCAATTGCTTCGTTAGAAGCAAAGAAGGAGGCGATTTTGTCCTCTAAGGTCCGAAAGGGCAGGCTAGGAATGTCTTCTGTGATACGGCTTGCAAAAGAAAAGGGACTGACTCCTGAAGAAATGCTGAAGAAACTTGGGCTGGATGCAGAATAAGGAATTATCTTTGCAAAAAGCGGAAAACGGAGTATGCAAAAGGCAAGAAGCCCGCTTTATAGGAAAACAGATCTTCCTTTTGGGAGGAGAAGAAAATGTCAATGAAAATCAATAAGGAACTTCCCCTGCCGCTGGAACTGAAGGCGCAGTACCCGCTTTCGCCGCAGATCCTTGAGCGGAAGCGGCAGCGTGACAGGGAGATTCGGGACATCTTTACTGGAAAATCTGATAAATTTGTGGTTTTGGTCGGACCTTGTTCGGCGGATAACGAGACGGCGGTCTGCGAATATGTAAGCCGCTTGGCAAAGGTGAACGAGCGGGTGAAGGACCGGCTTATGCTGATCCCCCGGATTTATACCAATAAGCCGCGGACAACAGGAGAGGGCTATAAAGGAATGCTCCATCAGCCGGAACCGGATAAGGCGCCCGATCTGCTCGCAGGCATTATCGCCATTCGGAAAATGCATATTCGGGCAATCGAAGAGAGTGGTCTTACAGCGGCGGATGAGATGCTGTATCCCGAAAACCGCAGCTATCTGGATGATTTACTTTCCTATGAGGCCATCGGCGCCCGTTCGGTAGAAAATCAGCAGCACCGGTTGACCGCCAGCGGTATGGATATCCCGATTGGAATGAAAAATCCCACCAGCGGGGACTTTTCGGTTATGTTCAACTCGGTGATCGCAGCCCAGCATTCCCACAATTTTATCTACCGCGGCTGCGATGTGACGACGGAAGGCAATGATCTGGCCCATGTGATTCTGCGTGGCGGCGTGGATAAATATGGAGTCTGTATCCCCAACTATCATTACGAGGATCTGGCAAGAATGGCGGAAATGTATGGGAAACTTGATCTGAAAAATCCTGCCGCCATTGTCGATGTCAACCATTCCAACTCCAATAAAAAATATAAGGAGCAGATCCGTATCGTCAGTGAGGTCCTTCACAGCCGGAACTACAATCCAGATCTGAAAAAGTTAGTCAAAGGTGTTATGATCGAGAGCTACCTGGAAGAAGGAAATCAGCCGATTGACGGTGAACGGATCTACGGGAGATCCATTACCGATCCTTGTCTGGGGTGGGCGGATACAGAGG
>CAKXAF010000072.1 GCA_934869045.1 uncultured Nitrososphaerota archaeon
CCTTTACTTTGACCACGCTGTGCTGAAACAGATGGCGAAGCAGCAATCCGGCGTCATCATCCATCTGGGCTCCATCACCGGTGAGGAAGGCTGCGCCGTCAACGTCGCCTACTCTGCCTCCAAATCAGCCCTGATGAACGGCATGACCAAGTCCGTGGCCCTGGCCGGTGCGAAGTACAACGTCCGCTGCGTCTGTGTCGCGCCAGGTCCGGTGCTGACCCGGCCCGGCATGGCCAACATGAAAACTCTGATGGGCCGGGCCGCTGAACCGCAGGAGATCGCCGACCTGATCCTGTATCTGGCCTCTGACAGGGCGGCCTTCGCCACCGGTTCCAGCTACCTCATCGACGGCGGACGAAACATTATGCGCAATAAGGAGTGAGCGAAATGAAACCGACCTTTCTCGGACACAACCGTCCTCTGCTCACCGCTATGGTCCAGCAGGAGGATCCGGAAAGCTGCATCAGCGTCATGCGCAACGCCATCTATGACGGCGCGGACGCTTTCGGCGTACAGCTGTGCAATCTCCCGTCCGCCTGCCGGACTGAAGAGGAATACCGCCGCATTTTCTGCTATGCGGAGGATCTGCCCATCTACGTCACCAACTACCGCGCCAAACATAGCGCCGGGCTCACCGATGAGGAGCGCGCCGAAGGCCTGCTTCTGGCTCTGTGGGCCGGCGCGACCCTGTGCGACGTCATGGGGGATCTCTTCGGCCCCGCGCCTTTGGAACTCAGCCGCGATCCCCACGTCATCGCCCGGCAGGAACAGCTCATCGGCCGCATCCACAGCATGGGCGGCGAGGTGCTGATGTCCTGCCACACCGGCTGCTTTCTGCCCCCGGAGCAGGTCCTGGAGATTGCCAAAGCCCAGGAAGCCCGGGGAGCGGACATCGCGAAAATCGTCACCCAGGCCAACTCCGAGGAGGAGCTGCTGGAAAACCTCCGGGCCTCCCTTCTGATGAAACGGGAGCTGAAAATTCCGTTTCTCTTCCTCGCCAATGGTTCCCACTGCAAGCTGCAGCGCATCATCGGACCGATGTTCGGCTCCGTCATGGTTCTCTGTGTCCAGCAGTACACCAACCGGGATTCCCGGGAACAGCCCCTGCTCCGGGCCGCCCGGGACGCCCTTCTAAACATTGACTGGAAGCCCTGCCGCCCCTGATTTCGGAGGAATCGCCATGAAAGCCATCTTGATTGCAGCAGACAAATCCCTGATTTGGAGCGAGGCGCCGGATCCCGCTCCCCGCCCGGATGAAGTCCTGATAGAGGTTCACTGCGCAGCTCTGAACCGCGCCGACCTAATGCAGCGAGAGGGGGATTACCCACCGCCTCCCGGCTGCCCGGAGTGGATGGGCCTGGAAATCTCCGGCGTCGTCCAGGCGGTCGGGGAGGAAGCAGCCCGGAAAAGTTCCTGGAAGCCCGGTGACCGGGTCTGTGCCCTTCTGGGCGGCGGCGGATACGCCCAGTACGCCGCCGTCCGGTACGATATGCTGATGCCCGTCCCCAAAAACTGCTCCATGGAGGAGGCTGCGGCCATTCCGGAGGCCTTTGCCACCGCCTATCTGAACCTTTTCCTCGAAGGGGACATCCAGCCCGGGAATACCCTCCTGATGCATGCCGGAGCCAGCGGGCTGGCCAGCGTGGTCATCCCCATGGCCAAGGCCTTCGGCATCCGGGTCATCACCTCGGTGCTCAACGGGGAAATTGCGGAAAAAATCCGGCACCTCCACGCCGACCTTGTCATCGACACCAGCCGGGAAAGCTGCGCGGAAATCCTGAAGCGGCAGCTGGAGGAGGGCCATCCGGTGGATGTGGCCATCGACTGTTTGGGCGGATCCGGAATGGGCAGCTGCCTCCCCTATCTCGCCCACGGCGGACGGTGGATCATGATTGCCGCGCTGGCCGGGACTCTGACCGAAATCGACCTGAAAAACATCTATGTCCGGAACATCCGCATCATCGGCAGCACCCTCCGTTCCCGCCCTCCGGCTGTCAAGGCCCGGATCCTGGCGGAGCTGGTGGAAAAGGTCTGGCCCAAAGTGGAGGCTGGCCTGCTGAAACCCACCATCTACCGGACCCTGCCCATAACCCGGGCCGAGGAAGCCCACGCCATTCTGCAGCGCGGGGAAAACGTCGGAAAGGTGGTGCTCCTGGTCAAATAATCCCACGCGCCCTCCCCTGCAGTCTGTACAGCAGAACGCAAAAGCCGCCCATACTCCCACGTGCCCGCCATCCGGGCACGTGGTTTTTTATAAGTCCGATCCCGTTTTCCGCACCTGCATCGGCGTCATGCCGTACTGCTTCTGAAAGGCCCTGGAAAAGCTGGAAAAAGAGCCGAATCCGCTGGCGAAGCAGATGTCTGTGACCGACCGGTCCCCGGATACCAGCAGATTCCGGGCATATTGGACCCGCAGGGCGCAGATGTATTCGGAGAAGTTCCTGCCAACCGCCTTCCGGAACAGGCCGGAAAAGTAATGGGGGCTGAGGCCTACTGCGGCCGCCGCCTCTTCCAAAGTCAGATCCTCCCGGAAGTGCCGGTGTACGTAAAGGAGCGCACCCCGTACCCCCCGAACGCTTTCTCCTTCCTGACCGCCTGAAAAAATCTTCCGGAGGAGGACGATCAGGATGCACTGCATCAGGCTCTGCTGATACGCCACAGCCAGTTCCTTTCTGCCCGCCGCCTCCTCCGCCAGCTGGGAAAACAGCGGCAGCAGCCGGGCCTGCTCCTCCTTTGTCAGCTCCATCTGAACACCCCGGCAGGAGAGGAGCCGATCCCCCAGGGCGCTTCCGCTGAACAGCTCCTCGGAAAACATCACCCCGTAATACCGCAGCGGCTCCTCCACCCGCACGGCATGGACGTCTGCCGGGGTCAGAAGATAGATCGATCCGGCAGAAAGAGGCTGCCCGGTCCCATTGAGCAGATGCGTCCCCCTTCCGGACAGAATGCACTCCATTTCAAAGAAATCGTGGGTGTGCGGTTCAAAATCCCGATCCAAAAACCGCAGGGAGGCGAGCAGCGCCTCCCCGGGCCCGATATAGGCCTCCCGCGTATACAGCGGGGGAAGTCCCCTGTGTTTTCCCACCGGCCGCCCTCCTTTCGCTTTCCTCCATAATAACAGAACACCATGCATTATTCAAGATTTATCGGAAAAATTGCAAGTTTTTCCACCTTTTTGAAAAGCGTTTTTTCTTCCACCGTTTTATAATAAAGACGAAAGATCGTTTTCGCCCGCCTTTTCAAAAGGCGGCGGCCGTGCTCTGCAGAGCGCGAACCCCATGAAAGGATGTATGCGGATGGATCGGAATTTTTCACTGGACGGCCAGTGGACCCTCTTTTACGCCAACGAGGAAAACGTCCCCCCTTCTTCCCCCAAGGAGTTGGAATGTCTTAGGCTCCCCTGCATCCCCGCGGAGGTACCGGGCAATGTAGAGCTGGACCTTTCCCGGGCAGGCCTGCTCCCTGCCGACCTGTACCGGGGGATGAACCCCTGCCTGGCCGAGGCCTATGAGGCCTATGGCTGGTGGTACCGGACGGAATTCGACACGCCCCCCGCCGAGCCGGGAGAGCGGCTGTTTCTCCGTTTTGAAGGGGTGGATTGCCTGGCGGAGTACACCCTCAACGACCAGCTACTGGGCACTTCAGAGAATGCCTTTATCCCCCATGAATTCGACGTCACGGAGAAGATTGTCACCAGCGGACGGAACATCCTGTGGGTACACATCCGCTCCGCCCTGCTGGAGCAGCTGCGCCAGCCCTACACGCAGTACCTTCTCTGCGGCTGGCACAGCGGGGGCGGCATTTCTTTGCGCAAGCCCGCCCACGCCTTCGGCTGGGACATTTTTCCCCGGGCGCTGACAGCCGGGCTCTGGAAAAGCGTCCGGCTGGTGGCGCGGACAGCCTATTCCTTTGAAGAGCTGGGGTATTTCACACGTTTCAGCCCCGGTATGGAGCCTCATCTGCAATTTTTCTTCAGCGCTTCCGCTCCCATGGAGAGGCTTCTCAGCGGGGAGATGTCCGTCCGGATTACCGGCCGCTGCGGAGAGGATTCCTCCTTTGCAGCCGTTTATCCCCTGCGAAAGCAGAAGGCGGCCCGGGTCGACTGCTCCGTCCGCAATCCCAAGCTGTGGTGGCCCTTCGGATACGGAGAACCCAACGTCTACGACGCTGTGGCCGAACTGCTGGACGGCGGCGCTGTCGTCGCCCGGAAGGAACTGACCGTGGGACTGCGCAGCCTGCGGCTCAAACGCACGGAGTCTCTGGACGCCGAACGTCCCTGCTTCCAGTTTGAGATCAACGGCGAGGACATCATGTGCCGGGGGAGCAACTGGGTCCCCCTGAACCCCTACCACAGTCTGGACCGGGAGCGCTATCCCCAGGCTCTGGCCTTGGCTTCCGACATCGGCTGCAATATGCTGCGGGTCTGGGGCGGCGGCGTCTACGAGCAGGAGGAATTTTACGATTACTGCGACCGCCGCGGTATCATGGTATGGCAGGATTTTATGATGGCCTGCCAGACCTGCCCTCTGGACGAAACGCTGCTGTCCAACATGGAAACGGAGTTCACCCATGTCATCCGTACCCTGCGCCACCATCCCTCCATTGTCCTCTGGGCCGGGGACAACGAAATCGATGAAGCCCTGAACTCCGGCGGCATCGACCCCTCCGCCAACCGCATCACCCGGGAGCTGATCCCCCGGCTGCTGGTCCAGCATGACCCTTTCCGTCCCTATCTGCCCAGCTCCCCTTATATTTCCAGCAAAAATTTTGCCGCCCTCCAACAGGGTAAAGACCTTCTCCCGGAGCGCCATCTCTGGGGTGCGCGGGACTACTACAAGGCGGACTTCTACACCCAATCCCAGGCCTGCTTCGTCAGCGAAACCGGATATCACGGCTGCCCCTGCCCGGAATCTGTCCGGCAGATCGTGGACGGAGACTGTGTCTGGCCCTGGGACAATGAACAGTGGACGCTCCACTCCTCTGATCAGCACGGAAACGATTCCCGGGTTCGTCTCATGGCCGATCAGATCCGCCAGCTCTTCGCCTTTGAGCCGGAAACCCTCGAGGAATTCTCGCTGGCGTCCCAGATCTCCCAGGCAGAGGCCAAAAAATATTTTATCGAACGGATCCGCGCGGGCCGCCCGAAAAAAAGCGGCATCCTCTGGTGGAACCTGCTGGACGGCTGGCCGCAGATGTCCGACGCCGTGGTGGACTACTTCTTCCGCAAAAAGCTGGCCTATTCCTACATCAAGCGTGCCCAGGCCCCCTTTTCCCTGCTGATAGATGAGATGCGGGACTGGCACTACACCCTGCTGGCGGCCAACGATACCCTCCTGCCGGTCACCGGCAGCTGCCGGGTTTCGGACATCGAAACCGGACAGCTTTACTGGGAAGGCAGCTTTACCGCCGCCCCCAACCGGACCACGCCCATCGCCCGGATCCGGATGCTCTATTCGGAGCAGCGGATGCTGCTGCTCCAATGGTCTGCTGGCGGCCAAACAGGTTTCAACCATTATCTCTGCGGAATGCCTCCCTTTTCGTTGGAAAAATACCGGGACTGGCTGGAAAAGCTCCGCGCACTTGAGGAGAATTTACAATGAACTATCTCGGCTTTGATATTGGCGGCACCAAATGCGCCGCAGTGCTGGGAAACCGGGAAGGCCGCGTACTCTGCCGGGAGGCTTTCCCCACAGAGGGGCCGGACGCCACCCTGGAAAAGCTCTTTCAAGCAGCGGAATCCTTTTCGGAGCGCGCCTGTGCCGCCGGCGTATCCTGCGGCGGGCCGCTGGATGAGGCTTCCGGCGTGATATTGTCCCCTCCCAACCTTCCCGGCTGGGACCGGGTAGAGATTGTCCGGAAGATCCGGGAGCGGCTTGGAATTCCCGCCTGGCTCTGCAACGACGCCAATGCCTGCGCCCTGGCAGAGTGGCAGTTCGGTGCGGGCCGCGGGACCCGCAGCATGGTATTTCTGACCTTCGGCACAGGCATGGGGGCCGGGCTGATTTTGGACGGGCGGCTCTACTCCGGCGCCTGCGGCAATGCCGGGGAGATCGGTCATCTTCGGATGGAGCAGCTCGGGCCGGTGGGATACGGCAAGGCCGGTTCCTTCGAGGGCTTCGCCAGCGGCGGAGGCATCGCCCAGCTGGCCCGGATCGCCGCCCTGGAGCAGTTCCAGCAGGGAAAATGCACCGCCTACTGCCGCACCCCTGCGGATCTGGACAGTGTCACCGCCAAAAGCACCGCCCAGGCAGCGGAGGCGGGAGACCCGACCGCCATAGCCGTCTACCGTGCATGCGGGGAAAAGCTGGGGGCCGGGCTGGCTGTTCTCATCGATCTGCTGAATCCAGAGCGCATCGTCATCGGGAGCATCTTCCAGCGGTCGGAAAGTCTCCTCCGCCCGGCCATGGAGAAAGTCCTGCAAAGGGAAGCTCTTCTGTCCTCTCTGGCAGCTGCAAAGATCGTGCCCGCAGCCCTGGGAGATGAAATTGGTGACATTGCCGCCCTGTCCATCGCCATTGCGAAAGGAGGCACCACAGATGTTTGAGGAACTATACCGCCGCTATCCCATCCTGGCTCCCTGCAAGGAGTCCCTGGAACAGGCCGCCCGGCTGCTCCTGCAGTGCTTTCAGTCCGGCGGCAAGCTTCTGGTCTGCGGCAACGGAGGAAGCAGCGCTGACAGCGGCCACATCGTCGGAGAGCTGATGAAGGGCTTCCGCCTCCGCCGCCCTATCCCGCCGGAGGAACGGCAGCGTCTGCTGGAATGGTTCCCGGACTGCGGTGAAGCCCTAGCCAACGAACTCCAGGGTGCACTTCCCGCCATCTCTCTCCCGGACCAGACCGCCCTTTTCACTGCTTGCGCCAATGACATCTCCGCCTCCATAGCCTATGGCCAGATGGTCTACGGTTATGGCCGGAAGGGAGACGTTCTCTTGACCATCAGCACCTCTGGAAATTCCGAGAATGTTGTAAACGCCGCCCGCATCGCCAAATTCCGGGGCCTAAAAATCATCGCCCTGACCGGGGAAGGGCCCTGTCTGCTGGACCGTCTTGCCGACGCGACTATCCACGTGCCGGAGCAGGAGACCGCCCGGATACAGGAGCTACACCTTCCAGTCTACCACGCTCTCTGCGCCTGGTGTGAGGAACAGTTCTTCAACAGCTGACGCAGGGTTCCTACTGTCCACAGTTCTTCAGACACACAAGCTGGGCGCAATGAGGCGCAAGGGACGTCTCATATGTACCGTCATGGATACCGAAGCCTTCATCCGTGAAGTGTTCCCATGCCAGGCACCTGCCATCGGTCAAGATGCGGAAGGTCCGCTCCCGTTCGCCCCAGTTGATGAGCGCTACCCTGCGGACTCCGCCGCTGCTGCCGCACTCAATCACGCCGGGAATATAGGAGTCCAGCAAGTCTGTCGGAACGCCCACGCGATCACCTATGGGCAGCAGCCGTGCATACAGATCGATTTGCCGGTCATCCATCAGCGGCAGCTTATCTGAAAGGAACAGGGATCCGCCTGCTGCGTACATCGCCACCAAAAAGGTGTGGATCTCTTCCTCGGTGCGCGAACAGTACCTGCGGCAGTCACCGTCCTCATTCTCTGCCCTGCGGATCATGAGGCAGTCCGGGTCCGATATAAACAGCGTGCGATTCATAAAATAGCGCTTGAAGATCAGATTATATGCTTTGATAACGGATTCCCAACGTTCAAAGATATCTACGGAAATACGCATACCATCCACGAACTCCGCGGTCTCAAAGATCGGACAGGTGCAGCCAAGGATATACGTATCCGGATGCGCCGCTTCCCGCACTAATCGAAAGTACTCCCGCAGATTCTGCAAGGCACCTGCCTCCGGGTCATGGTACACGCCCGCAGTCATATATTCGCTGACAATATCGATTTTCAGATAGCGGTAGCCCCAGTCCCAGGTAAGCCGATGGTACAGTTCGCGCACATACTGCTTTGCGCCCGGATGGGTGACGTCCAGCATACAGCAGTTTTTCGATTCCGCCAAGCTCCCGGACGGCGTGTGGACAAACCAGTCCGAATGCTCCCGCACGATGCTGCTGTCCTTCTCAAAATTGAACGGCGATAGCCAAATGCCCGGAGTGTACCCATGCTCACAGATCAAATCCGCATAAAACTTCATTCCCCTGGTGAAGCAGGTCCTGTTTTCCTCTCCATTATGATTGCCGGACGACCAGCCTGCATCAATCTGAAAGACCTCCAGCGGTACACGGCCGTGGATCTCATCGCATTTGGCAAGGTTCTCATATACCATGCGTTCGTCGATGTTGTCCATGTAGTAATACCAAGAGCAAAAGCCGGTGGGGGCCTTGGTGCGGCGGTTTGGAAACCGGTTAAAATCGTGGATCAGGCGGGCGTATTCCGGCAGGCCGGCCGTCAGGTCGCTATAAAATGAAAGCTGCATCCAATCCGAGCAAAGTGTCCTCCCCGCTGGGAGCTTTCTTCCATCCAGGAAATGCCGGTACTCTACCGTCCCACCCTCGCAGGCAAAAACCGAAGAGAAGTAGTGGTCAAAGCTGGCAAATCCGAAATGGACCGCCTGCCCCTCCCGGTCAACTGCGGGCAAATGCACGGCGCTGTCGGCAAAATCATTTTCCAGAAATCTCTTAACGTTTGTTCGGCAGTTCATATCAAACAGGTTGAGGCCGTTATGTGTTCTAAACGTGTTGCAGATCACTCGCTCGATCCGCTGACAATACATCCCTCCTAGTGCAATCACGTCGACCGGGGCTTTTTCCGCTCCAGTATTCCGCGTTTCGGTACGGAAAAGGGCGTCCTTCGTCCCTAGGGCAGCCCAAAGGGTACTGTTTTCACACTCCGCAACGAAATACCGCACCTTCCTGCCCAAGACAGAAAAGTCCTTGCCGGAATTAAATGCGGCGGTCTCACGCACCGTCCAGTGCTGACTGTCGTAATCCTTCAGAACATTGTACATCGTTCCCCAATAGCGGCTGCCCGTATATATGGAATGGAAGATTACGCTGCCGTCCTCCTGTACAAGCGCGGGTCTTCCGTTTTGAACCGTTAAAAGCATCCAGGATTCCTCCATTTACGAAAAATTAGGCGAAATGTGACCAGTCTGTTCCAGGGGATCCGTCTACTCGAAGCAGTACCATTGATTGGGAACAAAACTCCGTGTATCGGTATTGGTCACGGGGAAAGCGATCTCATACTGCGAATTATTATGAAAAAAGCTGGCGAAATGTACCGCCATGTAGGCAAGCTCCCCAGACGGATCGTCATACTCCTGAAATCGGGTTGCCTCAATGCGGCGCGCGTTGGAGGGATCGGCAGTTTCCAACTCCGAATAGCGGAAAGCCATGCGCAAGAGCCGAATGTTGTTTCGCTCCGTCCTTTGGGCGGCAACAGCCAGCGCTTTCTCGAACAGCCCGTATATACAAGCCTTGTCCACATGCTCGATCATGTATTTTCCTGCAAAGCCGATGATTGCTTCCCCGTCGAGGGCCTCCTCCATCCGCCGGACCGCCTGCATCACGAATTCCGCCCCCTCACCGAAGAGGCGACAGAGGGCGAGAAGATTGTCCTCAAACGACAAAGAAGCGTCATATGCCGTTCGTCCGAAGGTATAGAGATTCACAAGATGATTCCAAAGATTAAAGCATTCAATCTGTGTCCCGGCTCCGGAGATGCCCAACTCCGCAAAACGGCGCCAGATGCTCTGGATCTCATCCGCCATGGGGATGATGCGCTGGCGGTTTCCGTACACGCCCATGTAATAATCGTAGTAAACGATTTCCGCGCCTGCCTCCTTCCAGCTCAGGAGGTTCGTCTCAAATTCTGTTTTGGAAAGGCAGGAGCCGTCCGGCTTTCCGCATCTGCGTTGCTCCTTCCCCCAGGCTGCCTCGTCGGCCCGCAGGCAAGGCTCCAGCCGGATCCCTTTGGGGCACTCCCACAGATCCACATAGACCAACATATCGATCCTGATATGGGGGTGACGCGCACTCACACGCTTTGCGATCTCATTTTGAAAATAGACGTAGTTTTCCACCTTGCTGTAGCGGGAGCATTTTTCACAACAGCACTGCTTAGCTATGCCGTCGTTGGGCCAAA
>CAKXAF010000073.1:0-2822 GCA_934869045.1 uncultured Nitrososphaerota archaeon
GTCCGTGATGCGGTCGAAATCCTCCCAAAGCGTTTTCGTCTGCCCGTGTTTTACCGGTTCCCCAGAAGCGGTACCCCCCTGGAGATTGCTGCTTTTTTCCAAGACGCCGATAATCTTGCGAATGGGTTTCGAGGAAACATGGGTGCCGATCAGGACCCAGCCGACAAAAAGCACCAGACAGACAAGGGCGTACAAACCGATGAACAGGTAAGCCGGCCGCATTCTTTTGACAAAAACGCGGTTGGGAATATGGACGTCGATCTGAAGGCCACCGATTGATGTGCCGTCGGAAAGGGTGCGATAACCGGTTTCGTTCTCCGGCAAATCGGAATACAGGACTTCCCCGTCGCTGCGGGTAAGGGTGATATACGATTCGTCCGAATCCAAGAGCGCTTTTTTCAGATCTGCGACATCAATGCAGGCATACAGATAGGCCGTTTCCGTCCAGCGGAGAGCGTAGATCATCGCGTCATATTCCTGGCTTTTCGTGCGAATGCACTGGACAGGCAGGAAGCCGTTCCGGTTTTCCTGCAGCAGCTCTATCCACTGCGCATAATCCAATTGGCCGCACTGGAAAAAGTCCGGATAATATAGGGTTCGGTCCTGAAAGGAAACGCTGTAAGGCGTGATTACAACATTTTGCTCAAATTGCAGGGCCGAATCCTTCACCAGCGGCTGCGCCGCCATGAGCCCCTGAAAGGTGTTCCGCATCTGCCTCCGGGTGGCGATGTCCACACTGGAATAATCCGGATAGGCATAGCGGCAGATGAGAAAGCGCGTATCCTGATTGAGTGCCTGGGACACATTCAGCATTCCGTTGGCAACAGCCTCCAACTGGGCAGTTCCAGCTGCCAGCTGTTTCCGCACCTTTTCCAGCTCAAGCTTGGAAAAAGTGTTTTGCAGGTAAACGCAGAGGGGCACCAGCACCAGACAAAAAACCATCGAAAAAGAAAAAAAGACTACGGCGAACCATTTGGACGAAGCTGATTTTCGCGCCCGGACTTTTTTGATCATATCGCATTCTCTCCATCATTTTGAAATATGGCTGCCAGCGCCGGATGGCGCAATTTCAAATAAAGTCAGTTATTTTTATTGTAGCAAGTATATTCCCCACCCGTCAAGGGCACCGCCCATAAAAACGATTATTTCCACCCGAAAGATTAGAATTTCAACATTTGAGGGAAAGAAAACGATATTTTCACTCTCGAATGCGCTAATTTCAAGTTGATTTTCTGTGCATATCGTCTTATGATGGGGATACCAAATCTCAAGGAGGTCTACCGTATATGAACAAAACCAGCTCCCGCAAGTGGATATCCCTCGCTCTCGCATCCGCGTTTGTTTTGTCGGCTGCAACCGGCTGCGGCTCGAAAGGAAACAGCTCTTCCGGCACAGCCAGCACACCCTCCTCCAGTGAAGCGCCTGTTTCTTCCGGCGACGGCGCCTTTGACCCCAGAAGCATCACCGAGGGAGTGAAGATTACCATCTGTGCCCCGGAAAACATTAAAGTTGAGGATTATAACACAAACCTTATGACTCTTGCCATTGAAGAGGCTCTTGGTGTTGATCTGGAATTCACAGTCCTTCCCTCTGCGGACTATGGCAATAAACTGAATGTCATGGTGACCGGCGGCGATACCCTGCCGGATCTCATCACTAAACCATCTAAGATAGAGGCCTGGGGCCAGGAGGGCGCAATCCTTGCTTTGAACAAGTACTATGAAGACCCCAACATGTCTGCCAACATCCAGGATGCCTGTGCGCGTACCGGTGTAGATATCGCCACTTACATGACCTCTCCCAGTGGTAACATCTATGGTCTGCCCAGTTGGGGCCAGAGTCCCAATGGCGAGGTCTGGAAGAAAACCTGGGTGTATCAGCCCTGGCTGGAACAGCTGGGGAAAGAAGTTCCCCAAACTCTGGACGAATTTTATGAGGTGCTGAAGCTGGTAGCCTCCACGGATCTGAACGGCAACGGCAAGGCCGACGAGATCGGGATGACCGGTACCGGTATCCTTGCCGGAGGAACATGGTTCGACTTCCTGATGTCTTCCTTTGTCTACGCCTACGACGGCGAATACCGGACCCTCAGCAACGGGGAAATCGGCTTTGCCTATACCACCGAGGAGTGGAAGGAAGGTCTCAAATATCTGAATCAATTTTTTGACGAAAAATTGATTCCCACAGAAACCTTAACCCAAAACGAAGAGCAGTATAAAGCCATGCTCAATTCGACAGACACCACTGTTTTTTCCTTCAATTATTGGAACGCAGACCAGCTCAATGCAGACCTCATGGACCGCAAGCTGGGCTACACCTACATCAACGCCTTGGAAGGGCCCAGCGGCCTGAAGGAGGGTATGTACGCCCCTTCGCTGCCTTGGACTGGCTCGGCCATTTCCGCCGACTGCAAAAACCCGGACGCCGCCTTCCTGGTGGGGGACTATATGTGCAGCGAAGAGATGAGCATCACTCAGCGCTTCGGACAGCGCGGCGTGGACTGGGACTACTGGGCGGACGCCAAGGTGGAGAACAAGGCCGACTATGAGGCTGCCACACCCGGCGAGGACATTTTCTACATCTGCTATGATGACGCGGCCTTCTGGGGCTCCGGCACCACCCAAAACCGCAGCTATCTCCAGAATGGGCCCTATGTCTGGCAGAGCGCGCTGGTAAGCGGGCAGGCGGTCAATGTTTCCAGCACTGACCCGGCGGAGGTTCAGAAGCGGGAATACGCGCAGATCTACTCTGCCTCTACTGCCGACGGCCATGAGGTTGCCCGGAAGGAAGTCGTTTCCTACCTGCCGCTGACCATTGAGGAG
>CAKXAF010000073.1:2832-10089 GCA_934869045.1 uncultured Nitrososphaerota archaeon
CAAAACATCCCTGTCGACCTACATCCGGGAGACTACCGCCGCCTTCCTGACCGGTTCCAGGGATATCGATGGGGAATGGGACTCCTATCTGGCGGAGCTGGAACAGATCGGCTACAAAACCGTTTTGGAAGTTTACCAGACCGCTTATGACCGCATGTACAAATAACCGAAAAAACTGACGCCATCCGCCGCACCTTCCCCAGTCCTTCGGGCGGCTGCCTGCAGAGGCTGGGCGGTGCGGCGGCGCTTTCTTTAGAAAGGAAGGTTCCCGTGAAGCAATACTTTCGAGGACTTGGCAGGGATATGCGTCGGGATTGGCAGCTGTATCTGTTCTTAGCCCTCCCGGTGGCGTATATTCTCCTGTTCGCCTACATCCCTATGGGGGGGCTGGTGATGGCCTTTCAGGATTTCTCCATCCGGAAGGGTATTTTGGGCAGTGACTGGGTAGGGTTTGATAATTTTGTAAAATTTTTCAACTCGTATCAGTGCTGGCGGGTTATCCGCAACACCCTGGTGCTCTCCCTGTACACCATTCTTGCCGGGTTTCCAATTCCCATCTGCTTTGCGCTGATGATCAACAGCCTCCGCGGCGAACGGTTCAAAAAGTTCAGTCAGACCATCGTAAACCTTCCGCACTTCATCTCGGTGACCGTCATGGTGGGTATCCTGTTTCAGCTGTTCAACTCCCGAACCGGCCTCTACGGCGTCATCGGTGAGGCGCTCACCGGAGCCTATCCGCCGGACCTCTTTGCCTCCGCCTCCAATTTCCGGCACTTCTATGTCTGGTCCGGCATCTGGCAGGAATTCGGCTGGGGCAGCATCATCTATGTGGCTGCCCTATCCTCTGTGGATCCCTCCTACCACGAAGCCGCTGAAATCGATGGAGCTACCCGCTTTCAAAGGGTTCTGCACATCGACTTTCCCAGCATCTGCCCCACCATTATCATCATGTTGATTCTGCGCATGGGATCGGTCATGAGCATCGGGTTTGAAAAGGTCTACCTCATGCAGAACAGTCTGAACCTCCAGACCAGCGATATCATTTCCACCTACGTTTACCAGGTGGGACTTGCTGCCAGCGGAAATTCCGACTTCTCCTACGCAACGGCAATCGGATTCTTCAATTCTCTGGTCAACATGGTCCTGATCGCGTCCGTTAATGCACTTTCCCGCAAGTTCAGCGAGACTAGTCTCTGGTGAGACAGAAAGGAGCCGAATGTATGCATCATCACGCCAAAAGCAAACCCAGAGACTGCCGGCAGGATATTATCTATTATGGGTTCTGTTACACGGTCATCGCTATTTTGACTCTCCTTGTACTGTACCCCATCGTCTACGTGGTATCGGCGTCCTTCTCGTCGGGAGCCGCCATCGCCGCAGGCAGGGTGTGGCTATATCCTGTAGATTTTTCCCTCCGGGGCTACCAGGCTGTCCTGAAATACCGCAACGTATGGATCGGCTACCGAAATACAATTTTTTACACAGTGGTGGGAACAGCCATCAACATCATCCTGACGCTGATCTGTGCCTATCCTCTGGCACGGAAAAGTCTGCGTGGGCGAAGCCTTTTCACCTTTTTGTTCACGTTTACCATGATTTTTTCCGGTGGCATGATCCCGGGATACCTGCTGGTCAAACAACTTCACATGATCAACACGGTCTGGGCAATGCTGCTGCCCGGCGCCATGAGCGTTTATAATATGATTGTAACGCGGACCTTCATTCAAAGCACCATCCCTGACGATTTGCTGGAAGCCGCCAAGATCGACGGCTGCAGCGACGCACGTTTCTTCTTCCGGATCGTGCTGCCTCTTTCCAAGGCGGTCATCGCGGTCATCGCATTGTTTTACGCCGTAGGGCACTGGAACGCCTACTTCAACGCATTCCTCTATCTGTCCGACAAAAACCTGTACCCCCTGCAGATCTTCCTCAAGGATATCCTTGTGCAGAACCAGTTCAGCTCAGACCTGGTGGATCCGGAGATCGTGGCGGAGATGCAAAACATGCAGGCAATCCTGAAATATTCCATGATCGCGGTATCCACAGCCCCGCTGTTCTGCTTCTACCCCTTTGCGCAGAAACATTTTGTCAAAGGCGTCATGATCGGCTCCGTCAAAGGATAATCCTCTGGAAAGATAAGATTCCGCAAAAAACGGATAAGATCCGAATTGCAAAAAGCCCGGGCGTACGGTATGATATTAAAAAGGAGATGATCCAGCTATGAGAATTGAGCGGATGCAGGAAGGGGAAGCCCTTCCAGTAAACACGGTAGCAGAACACGCGCCCAGTCTGCTTCCCCGCCAGAAGCAGTGGAAGCTGATCTGGAACGACGAATTCGACGGCGATGCGCTGGATGAGACAAAATGGAGCTACCGCACCCATTACTGGGGGCAGCGGTCGCCCACCTTCACCGATCATGAGGGAGTCGTACTGGATGGACAGAGCCATGCCCGGCTTCATCTGATCTGCCGGGATGGCAGGTACCTTTCCCCCCATTTGCAAACCGGCTCCAACTCTTTTGACCTTCCCCGGGACACGGACGGGATGTGGTCCCTGGGAGAAATGCAGAAGCCCAAGTTCATGCATCGGTTTGGCTACTACGAAATTCGCTGCCGGCTCCCGAAAAACGATGGCTGGCACGCCGCATTCTGGCTCCAGGCCCCTTCCATCGGCACCGCTTATGACCCCAAATACTGCGGGGTGGAGTGCGACGTCATGGAGAATTACCGCCAACACACCGAGGGAATCCTGCTGTGCGGCAATGGCTGGGGCGGCTATGGAAAAAATTCCGTATGGCCGGGACATTTCAGGTTCCCCTATAAGGAAACGGCGGATGGCTGGCACTACTACGGGGTGGACTGGTCAGAGGACGGTTACTCCTTTTACGCAGACGGCGTACTGATCGGTATGCAGAACCCGCCGGAATGCCCGGTTTCTTATGTGGAGCAGTTCATTCTGATTTCTACGGAATGTCACGGGTATCACGCGCCCCTTCGCGGAAAGGGGAACCGGCTCGGCCTGGACGAAGTCTGTCAGGTGGAGAATGCCAGCGGAGCCTATGACGCCCAGTCGGGCTACGTCATGACCAATCAGCCGGTGGAGGCCCTGAAAAAAGCCCTGCTGCCGGACTATTTCGAAGTGGATTTTGTACGGGTATACGACGAGGTCTGACGGGCGGATATTTTCAAAGCGAAAGCAAGCGGGATCCCACTCGCACCGGCGGTGGGACCCCGTTTTTCCATTTTTTATTCTGCGCTTGCATCAACCGTTTTTTGTGATAAAATGAAAGCGGGGACATTCCCCTGCAGCCGTCTCACTCTGTACGCGAAAACCGCCGGGGGCCGTCTCAGCAAGGCCTGCTGTTCCCCGCAGGATGCCGCAGTCAAGCCAGTCCGGAAACCGTACCTGCACCGGCAGTTCCCCTGAAACCGAAAACCCCGTCAGCTTTCCGTCCGCCGCACTGGCCGAGATAATCCGTCCCTTTTTCGCGGGAAGGGTGAAGGAAAATGTGCCGGAAGATTCCGGAATGCCGGGTGCGATCAGGATGGCGTCTCCTTTTGACTGCAGCAGCGACTCGTTGACCGCAGCGAGGTACATACCAGCGGCTGTAGTAAACCATGGACGGTTTCGGACGGCATCTTCGTTGATCTCAAAGATCTCCCCAAAGCAGCCGGCTGTTGCTGCCGCTTGTTTCAGCGCGCCATAGGCGGAACCCGCCGCCCCAAGCCGGGCAAAGGCGATGGCCTTCCACGCAGCGTACCAGGTGGAAGTACCGCTCCCGACGGCGTACATATTGCCGTACTGCTTTTCGTTTTCCAGATAGTCCGCAAACGCATTGGCAAGCAGAGGGGTGTATTCCTTAAATACCGGATAGGGATAGCAGCCCGCAAAAACCGCGATGCTCCGCTGGCTGCAGCCGGGACAGGGAATGTAGCGCCCACCATCGTGGGGCAATCCGCTGAACAGCCGGTCCGCGGCATCCCGGTATTCGTCCGCCAGCTCCGCATCCTCGCCGAGAAGGTCGGCCGCGTCCGCCGCAGCACGAAGGGTGCTGATTACACTGCAGGTTGTCATAAAGGCGTTCTGCACCGAAGAACCGAGACGTTCCAGATCCGTACACCGCCCAACGATGGTTTTTCCATCAGCCAGGTCGTAGAGCATATGGCGCACGAAGAACTCCGCACAGGCCCGCATGACTGGGTACGCCTTCTCCCGCAGATAATCCAAACGCCCCGTATATTCGACAAAATCCCATTCTGCCAATGCGGCGTTGGCCATATGGAAAATGTGCTCATACCAGAAACCGGGAGGAGCCGCCTCTTCCTGGGTCTCCACCGTTTCCCAAGGATAGCGCGCCTCTGTGACCCCTTTGGAGGAGGCGCGCGTTACGGCCTTCTCAAGTCCGTCGAAGCGGAAATCCGTCACACGCTGAGCCAGGGAAAAATGGTTGGAGGTCAAAAGGCCATAGAAGCCAAAGTACTCGTCGAACGCAAAGTACCGGCCGTGCCAGCATACATCGTTGATACAGGTGGGAATAGACCATTTGGTGGTATTAACCTTCAGATCATACTGTGCCGTCTGATAGACCGCCTGCATCTGCCGGTCCGGCAGCTGTACGCCGGATTCCCGGTGATACTGCTCCCATGCCGCCATATGGCGGCGCCGAAGCCCCTCGTAACCTTCCGTGCGCTCCGCCCGGAGCCACTCATCCGCCGGGTAGTCAGAATCAATGCTGTCTCCAAACGCAAGGTAAAAATGGCAGCTCTCTCCATCCTCGCACAGCGTTTCCAGTGAAAAGCAGTTACCCTCTATCCGTGCCGTGCAGAGGGCGTCCGAAAAGAACAGGATGCGGCCTGCGTAATCCCACTGTCCCTTCACTTGGTAATCGAGACAGATCGCTCCGTTCTCCGCGCGCTGGGAAAGCAGGGTGAATTCTCTGGGCAGATCGCCGCCGCCGAATTCCTCCGCCAGACGATATTCCAGCCGGTAACGCACACCGTTTTGGCCCCGGAACCGCTTTTGCAGGGCCAGCAGGTTCCCATCGTGATGGAGGAATGCCTCCGTGTCCATGCGCAGATCTGCTGAATACCGGCAGGAGCTTCGCATCACCGCTTGGACGGGATCCAGCTCCTGCTCCCATTCTTCGGGTTCGCCATAAGGCCGTCCTCCGCAGGATATCTGCTGGGTGATTTGTCCAAAGGGAATCAGCGGCCGGGGAAACGGGTAGCTGTACCGTCTGCCCGCCCACCAGATGGAACGCCCGCTGGCCGTCATTTTGGCAGCGGGATTGGCACACGGGTCGTACTGGTGGGTTCCCTGATAATCCAGACAAACCGCCAGAGAACCGTTTCCAAGCATTGGCGGCGCATAATCCAGCCGTGCTTCTTTGCTGTTATAAATCAATTGCGTTCACTCCTTCCGGAATCTAGTTTCAGTATAATCCGCCGGCAGGAAAAATTGAATCGAAAAAATTCAACAATACCATGGAAAAGTTCGCTTCATTCCCCTATATGGAAACAGGAGGATCCGATGCAGTTTTTTCAGCAGGATGTCCCTTACCCATTTTCTCTGCTCCGGACGGCGGAACGCTGCTCCGATGAGCTCTATGTGCTGGAGCTGGGGATCAGCAGCCCTCCGGCAGGCCGGAGCATCGGCCCGCGCATCCGGGAAAGCTATCTGCTCCATTTTCTGACCCGCGGCTCCGGCGCCTTTAACGGCGAGCCGCTTTATGCCGGACAGGGCTTCTTAATATGTCCGGGACAGCCCCACCGGTTTTCCGCCGCAATGCCGGAAGGATTTTCTCATTTCTGGCTGGCTTTTGACGGACCGCAGGTGCAGCCGCTCCTCAGGCAGGCGGGTTTTCCGACTGCCGAACCCTGCATTTTTGAGTTGTCCCAGCCGCCGAGTGCGGAAGAGCATCTGCACGCTCTTTTGAAAACGGAGGAGCCGCTCTCCGCTCTCCGTCTAACCGGTGAACTGTATTATTCTCTCTCATTGTGCCAAAGAAACGCCGTGCCTCCCCTGGATCTCTCGCCCCGGGGATACGCCCGCCGGGTGCTGGAGCTGATCCATCTCCACTATGACACGCCAATCCGCATCACCGAGCTGGCAAGAGCCGTCGGCATTTCTCCCAAGTATCTTTGCAGGGTTTTTCACGCCGAAACAGGCTGTTCACCTAAGGAGTATCTGACCCTGCTTCGAATGGACCGGGCTGATATGCTGTTATGCGACACCAGTCTGCCGGTCCAAGCCGTAGCGCAGTCCGTTGGTTACGACAATGCTCTGGACTTTTCCCAGATTTACCGCAAATACCGCGGATCTTCTCCGTCTGCCGTTCGTCGCGGACCGGCAGACGAAACGTAATGCATCGGCAGCCCTATCGTTTTTGAAAATCCAGCGGTTCTTTTCCTTACTCCTGAACCGTATTTTTTCCCCTCCATGGGTCAGACTATTGGGTATCAAATACGCACAAGGTGGGATTGGAATATGGATTTCTTGTATGTATGCTTAACTTCTCTTTCTTCTTTTGCCGCGTTATTTCTTATCGCAAAACTTGTAGGCCATAAACAGATTGCCCAGCTGGACTTTTTTGATTATATCACAGGAATCACCATCGGCTCTATTGCGGCAGAGATGGCGACAGATCTGGAGTCTCCCTGGCAATCCCTCACTGCAATGGTCTTTTACGGTGGAATCACCCTTCTCATGGGGGTGGCCTCCCGGAAGTTCCCCCGGGTACGCAAATATTTAAACGGAACGCCGACAATCCTAATGGATAACGGAAAGCTCTACCGCAAAAATCTCAAGAAGGCCAAGCTGGACTTAAGCGAATTTATGCTCATGTGCCGGGAACAGGGCTATTTTGATCTCACCAGCATCCAAACCGCAGTTTTTGAATACAGCGGCAAGCTGACAATCCTCCCCGTCTCTTCCCAGCGTCCGGCTACGCCTTCCGACTTGAACCTGGCCCCTCAGCAGGAACTTTTGTTTACAGAACTAATCATGGATGGACGTATTCTGGAGGATAATCTGAAGCGCATGGGATTGGATCGTACATGGCTGGACAGGCAGCTGAAGCAGCGGCATATCTCGTCGGAAAAAGAGGTTTTTCTCGCCCTTTGTGACAGGAACTCAAATTTCGTCTTATATGAAAACAAGAGTTAATAGTACGGCGAATATTGAAGTGCCATCGGCAAAAACTAAGCGATGAGGTGATCAATATGGCGAAAAAGGGTATGGCCAGGCCGGAACGCACAC
>CAKXAF010000074.1:0-7971 GCA_934869045.1 uncultured Nitrososphaerota archaeon
GGACTATGATGACATGCCGCTTTTCGCCGCCCGAATTCTTCTCAGCCGTCCCACTTTCCGCAGCCTGTGGCATGAGCGGTTTGACCGGATCAATGTGGACGAGGCCCAGGATCTCTCCCCATCCCAACATGCGGTGCTCCGCCTGCTCTCGCCCCTGGGAACGGGGCTGTTCCTCGTCGGGGATGAAGACCAGAGCATTTATGGTTTCCGCGGAGCATCCCCGCAGGAACTTCTCCGTTTTGCCGAAAGCTTTCCCGGGGCGCAGGTCTGGAAGATGGAAGAAAATTTCCGCTCCCGCCCGGAGATTCTTGCCTGCTGCAGCAGCCTCATCCGAAGCTGTCCCGAACGCTACGACAAAGAGCTGCGTCCCACCCGGGAACGGGGAGGACGGATCGAGCAGGTGTCCCCCTCCTCCATGGAGGACGCCTTTTGCGAGATTGCCTCCATCATCTCCGAAATCCCCGCCGGACAAACTGTCGGCATCCTCTACCGCAACAATCTGACCGCAGGACCGCTGGCTCTTTTCCTGGCAGGACAGGGGATTCCCTTCCGGATGGAGCCATCCTCTGCCTCAATTTGCCGGGGTCCTGTCCGGATGCAGGAAGCTTTTCTCCGCCTATGCTCCAACCCCGGCGATCTGGACGCATTCCACCGGCTCCGGTTCCAACCGGAACTGGACAGCGGCCTGTTTCAGGAGGTGCTCCAGCGCGCCGATGGCCGCCGGACAGTTCCCCAGCTGCTGCGGGAATGCGCTGCGCGTTCTGAAAACGGAGGTTCCGTCCGAAAGCTGGCGGATCTTCTGGATGCCTGCTGCAAAAAAGCGCCCGCTCCGGTGCTGGAGCATTTTGAAAAGCGTACGGCACTGGGGAAACGCCTTCTGACACGGATCCAGCAAGGCGACGCCGCCCTACGGCTCCGGGAATGCCAATTCCGCTATTTCTGCCGCCAGGCGGCGGATTATGCCGGACTGAGGGAACTGCTGCGCCGGGCGGAGTCTCCCCTGCCCTTCCGCCCCGATGCGGCGCGGCTCACCCTGTCCACTATCCACGCGGCAAAAGGGCTGGAGTATGACGTTATCCTGCTCCTGGACGCCTTTGACGGCATTCTGCCCGACCGCACGGCGCTGGAAGAACTTGCTGCCGGATCCCCCGCTTCCTACCATGAAGAAATCCGTCTGTTTTACGTGGCGGCGACCCGATCCCGGGAGCGGCTGATCCTCTTTTCCCCGCCGAAAAACGGAACCGGGCTGCGGGACTCCCGGTTCTTTTCCGATTTCTTCCGCATCCGTCTGCCGCCCCGGCGCCCCATCCCGGAAATTCCCCCCGGTACAGCAGTCCGCCACCGCGTATTCGGCGCCGGAATCGTCGCACATGCGGACGGGGATTCTCTGACCGTCTCCTTTTCGGCCGGGAATATGAAAACTATCAGCTTGTCATATTGCATTTCCAAGGGATTGCTCAGAATAAAGCGCGACATTTTCCGATGATTTCTAGCCAGAAAATGCCGCGCTTCTCCCTGAATGGGCCAGTTTCGTAAAAAATGAACAATTCATTTTGCTGCAGCATAGAATTCTTTGTCAGGCATCTTTGCAGGATTTTAAAATAAATCTTGCAAATCCGCAAAAAATAGTGTATGATAGAAATAACGCAATTGACCAGCTGCGTCGCTTAACTGAGAACTGGCCGCAGTCGGTATCCGATCAGAATTTGGAGGGTGATGTTTTGATGACATCGTATGCAGAGCTGTCGAAAGAACAGCTGGAAAAAGAGTACCGGTCCGTTTGCGCACAGGGCCTGAAGCTTGATATGTCCCGCGGCAAACCGTCCCCTGACCAGCTGGACCTTTCCCTTGGCATGCTGGATATTCCAGCCGCCGAGCTGCTGCGGGCGGAAAATGGGTTGGATACCCGGAATTACGGTCTTCTAGACGGACTGCCGGAAGCGAAGCGCCTGTTCGGGGAACTGCTGGGCTTAGACCCCTCCTGGGTGTTCGTCGGCGGCAACTCCAGCCTCAATCTGATGTATGACGCTGTCGCCCGTGCCATGCAGTTTGGCGTGGCAGAGGACGAAACGCCCTGGAACCGTCAGGGCCGCATCAAGTTCCTGTGCCCGGTCCCCGGCTATGACCGCCATTTCGGGATCACCGAGACTTTCGGCATTGAGATGATCAACGTTCCCATGACCCCCTCCGGCCCGGATATGGATCTGGTGGAGGACTTGGTTTCCCATGACCCCGCTATCAAAGGAATCTGGTGTGTTCCCAAATACTCCAATCCCGACGGCTACACTTACTCTGATGAGACCGTCCGCCGTTTCGCCGCCCTGAAGCCTGCAGCTAGGGATTTCCGGGTTTTCTGGGACAACGCCTATTGCATCCACGACCTTGCCGACGTCCCGGACCAGCTTCTGAACATTTTTGACATCTGTAAAGAGCTGGGGAGCGAAGACCTGGTCTATGAGTTCGCCTCCACCTCCAAGGTTTCCTTCAGCGGCTCCGGCGTAGCCGTTATCTGCATGAGTCCCCGGAACATGGCCTGGGCCAAGAAGCTCCTGGGGATGCAGACCATCGGCTTCGACAAGCTCAATCAACTCCGCCACGTCAAATTCTTCGGCAGTGCGGAAGGCATGAAGGCTCATATGGAAAAGCATCGCGGCCTGATTCGCCCCAAATTCGAACTGCTCCTCTCCACCCTGAAGAAAGAGCTGGGCGGACTTGGAATCGCTTCCTGGACCGTTCCCAACGGCGGATATTTCTTCTCGCTGAACGTCATGGACGGCTGCGCTAAGCGGGTGGTCGCCCTCTGCAAAAACGCCGGCGTCACCCTGACCCCAGCCGGAGCGTCCTTCCCCTATGGCCTGGATCCGGATGACCGGAATATCCGTATCGCTCCCACCTTCCCTTCCCTCGCCGATCTGGAAAAGGCGGCAAAGGTGCTGTGTCTCTGCGTCAAGCTGGCCGCTGCGGAAAAGCTCTCCGCCCAGGAATCCTGTGAGGAGACCGCCTGACCTTTCCCAAATTCCCGGGACGGCGTCCGTTTTACGGATGCCGTCCCGGTTCTGTTATCGTTTCCGCCGATCCGCCGTCAGTTCAAAGGAGTGCAGAATCATCCGCCGGACCTCCTCCTCCGGGACGGAACCATCCAGCGCTACAGAGTTCCAGTGGGTCTTGTTCATATGGTAGGCCGGACGCACCCCGGAAAAGGCATTCCGAAGAAAATCCGCCTCCATGGGCTCGCATTTGAGATTGGCCCAAAGGCGTCCCTCCCGCTGGTACAGCAGCGCGAAACTCTTTTGATTCTCCCGGTGGCGCATCACCGTCCATTCCTCCCCGAAGGGATAGTCCTCGTAACTCCCCGGCAGCGTCCGGCAGAACGCTACCCAGTCTTCCCATTTCATTGATTTTTCACCTGCATCTGATCTGTTTTTGCTTTTATTATACGGGCAAAGCCGTGTTTTTTCAAGGGCTTTTTCCACTGTATTCCGGCATTGTGACTATTTTGAAAATATCCCGGCGTTTCATTGAATCCAAGCCGGGTTTATGATAAAATAAAAGTAATTGCCACTCTATAAAGGAAAGGAAGAACATCATGTACAATACCTACGAGAGCCCTTTCGGCACCCGTTATGCCAGCGAGGAGATGCAGTATCTCTTCTCCGCGGACAAGAAGTTCAAAACCTGGCGGCTTCTGTGGATCGCCCTGGCCAAAGCGGAGCGCAAGCTTGGCCTGCCTATCACCGAAGAGCAGATCGCGGAGCTGGAAGCCCATAAAGACGATATCAACTACGACGTTGCCGAGGAGCGTGAGCGCCTGGTCCGCCACGATGTCATGAGCCACGTTTACGCCTATGGCGTCCAATGCCCCGGCGCCAAAGGAATTATCCATTTGGGTGCAACCTCCTGCTACGTAGGCGACAACACCGACGTGATCATCATGCGGGACGCCTTGCAGGTTGTTCGCCGCAAACTAATTAACGTTTTGTCGAATTTTGCAAAATTCGCCGATGAGTACAAATCCCTTCCCTGTCTGGCCTATACTCACCTCCAGCCCGCCCAGCTGACCACCGTAGGCAAGCGCGCCACTCTCTGGATGAACGAGCTGCTTTATGACCTGGACGAGATCGACTACCGCATCCGCGGCCTGAAGCTCCTGGGTTCCAAGGGCACCACCGGCACCCAGGCCAGCTTCGTGGAGCTTTTTGACGGCGACACCGCGAAAATCAAGGAACTGGAACGCCTTATCTGTGAGGAAATGGGCTTCGACGACGTGGTGCCCGTTTCCGGCCAGACCTACTCCCGGAAGGTGGACGCCCAGATCCTGGCGACCCTGGCCGGTGTGGCGGAATCCGCATCCAAGTTCTCGACAGACCTTCGGCTCCTTCAAAACTTCAAGGAGATGGAAGAGCCCTTTGAGAAAAACCAGATCGGTTCCTCGGCCATGCCCTACAAACGCAATCCTATGCGCAGCGAGCGGATCACCGCCCTTTCCCGCTACGTCATCATCAACTGCCTGAACCCCGCCTTCACCACCGCCACCCAATGGTTCGAACGCACCCTGGACGACTCTGCCAACAAGCGCATTTCCGTAGCCGAGGGATTCCTGGCCGTGGACTCCATCCTGAACATCCTTCTGAATGTCACCGAGAGCCTGGTGGTCTACCCCAAGGTCGTGACCCAGCGGGTAATGAAGGAGCTTCCCTTTATGGCCACTGAAAATATCATGATGCAGGCTGTGAAAAAGGGCGGCGACCGGCAGGAGCTCCACGAAAAGCTCCGCCAGCACTCTCAGGCGGCCGCCCGTGTGGTTAAGGAAGAGGGCGGCGAAAACGACCTGATCGACCGGGTCTGCTCTGACGAGAGCTTCCACCTGACCAAGGAGGAAATTCTGGCCGAAATGCAGCCGATCCATTTTGTTGGCCGTGCGCCGGAGCAGGTCACAGAGTTCCTTCGGGACTGTGTGCAGCCCATTCTCGACGCCAACCGGGACATCCTCGGCGAAGGGGCGGCTCTGAAAGTCTGATTGCAGGCAGCGATAAAACATACAGGAGGTTTTCTCATGATCGAACTGGATTCCAACGGTGTCTATCTGCTGGACGGCGAAACCCTGATCCCCGCTTCCGCCGGAGCGGACCTTCCCACACCGGATGCGGCCCGGGAGGCCACCATCGCCTACCAGGTGATGCGCGCCCATTCCAAGTCCGCCGACCCCAAAAAGATGCGCATCAAATTCGATGCGCTGATGTCTCATGATATCACCTATGTCGGCATTATTCAAACCGCCCGGGCCAGCGGCCTGACCCGCTTCCCCATCCCCTACGCCATGACCAACTGCCACAACTCCCTCTGCGCCGTCGGCGGCACCATCAACGAGGACGACCATGTCTTCGGCCTTTCTGCGGCGAAAAAATACGGCGGCATATACGTTCCCGCCCACCAGTCGGTCATCCACCAGTACGCCCGTGAGGAAATGGCGGGCTGCGGAAAAATGATCCTAGGCTCGGACAGCCACACCCGCTACGGCGCCATCGGCTGCATGGGCGTGGGCGAGGGCGGCCCGGAGCTGGTCAAGCAGCTTCTGGAAAACACCTACGATGTGGACGCGCCGGAAGTGGTCCTGGTCTACCTCACCGGCAAGCCCCGCCATGGCGTCGGCCCCCACGACGTTGCCATCGCCCTCTGCGGCTCGGTCTTTGAACAGGGCTTCGTCACGAACCGGGTCTTGGAGTTCGCCGGCCCCGGCGTAAAGAATCTCTCCGCCGACTTCCGCCTGGGTATCGACGTCATGACTACCGAAACCGCCTGTCTCTCCTCTATCTGGGAGACCGACGAGACGGTGGAGGCCTTCTATAAAGCCCACGGCAAGCCCGAGCGCTACCAGAAGCTGGTCCCCGGCAAAACCGCCTACTACGACCGGCTGGTCAAGATCGACCTGTCAGAGATCGAACCCATGATTGCCCTGCCCTTCCACCCCTCTATCGCCTACACGATCCGGGAGCTCCAAGCGGATCCCTACACGATCCTCGGCAAGATTGAGGAAGCCGGGAATAAAAAGTTCGCGGGCCAGGTGGAATTCCACCTCACCGACAAGATCAAGGACGGCAAGATTCTCATCGACCAGGGTATCATCGCAGGCTGTGCCGGCGGCCTTTACGAGAACCTGGTGGAAGCCGCCGCCATCCTCAAGGGCGCTTCCACTGGCAGCGGCTACTTCTCTCTGAGCGTCTACCCCGCCTCGGTGCCGGTGAGCATGGCCGTCACCCGCAACGGCGTGGCCGCAGACCTGCTGGAGGCCGGCGCCATCATGAAGACCGCCTTCTGCGGCCCCTGCTTCGGCGCTGGGGACGTCCCAGCCAACGACGCTTTCTCCATCCGCCACACCACCCGGAACTTCCCAAACCGGGAAGGCTCCAAGCCCGGCCAGGGCCAGATTTCTTCGGTGGCGCTTATGGATGCCCGCTCTATCGCGGCTACCGCTAAAAACGGCGGCGTTCTCACCTCCGCGGCGGACATCGACTACACCGTGCCGGAGCTGCCCTACCACTACGATGGGGAGATTTACAAAAAACGCTGCTACTACGGCTTCGGCAAGGCGGATTCCTCCGCTGAACTGCGTTTCGGCCCCAATATCGCCGACTGGCCCAGGATGTACCCGCTTCAGGAGAACCTGCTGGTCAAACTGGCCGCCGTCATCGACGACCCGGTGACCACTACCGATGAGCTGATCCCCTCCGGGGAGACTTCCTCCTACCGCTCCAATCCCATCAAGCTGTCGGAGTTTGCCCTCTCCCGCCGGGTTCCCGAATACGTGAGCCGCTCCAAAGCTGCCCGCGATGACGCGGACGCCGTCCGCGCCGGGGAAATCCCCGCCGGACTGGCCGCCGTTATGGAAAAGCTGGGGCTTCCCTCCGAAATTCTGAAGGACACCACCATTGGTTCCGGAGTTTTCGCCAACCGCCCCGGCGACGGTTCCGCCCGGGAGCAGGCCGCATCCTGCCAGAAGGTGCTGGGCGGCGTGGCCAACATCGCCTACAGCTACGCCACCAAGCGCTACCGCTCCAACTGTATCAACTGGGGTATCCTCCCCTTCACCCTGGACGAATCCACCTCCTTCAACTATGAGCCCGGCGACTATCTCTTTGTCCCCGGCATCCGGGAGGCCATTAAAAACGGGGTAGAAACCATTCCCGGCAGGATCGTGTCCAAAAATGGCGTGGAGGAGATCACCCTTTATGTCAAGGGCCTGACCGGGGACGAAAAGACCATTATCCTGGAAGGCTGCCTCATCAACTACTATGCGGCCGGTTACGGCAAAGACTGACTCCCCAAGAAAGGACGGATTTCCATGGCGAAAATTCAAATGACGACCCCCCTGGTCGAGATGGACGGCGACGAGATGACCCGCATCCTCTGGAAACTCATCAAGGACCAGCTGATCCTGCCCTATGTGGACCTGAAAACCGAGTACTACGATCTGGGCCTCCCCCACCGCAACGAAACCGGCGACCAGGTGACCATTGACTCCGCCAACGCCACCAAAAAGTACGGCGTTGCAGTGAAATGCGCCACAATCACCCCCAACGCCGCCCGGATGCCGGAGTACAACCTCAAGGAGATGTGGAAATCCCCCAACGGCACCATCCGCGCCATGCTGGATGGCACCGTCTTCCGCGCCCCCATCCTGGTGGAGGGTATCCACCCCTACATTCCCAATTGGAAAAAGCCCATCACCATCGCCCGCCACGCATACGGTGACGTCTATAAAAATACCGAAATGCGGGTGGATGGCGGCTGCAAAGCGGAATTAGTTGTCACCCATCCTGACGGCACAGAAACCCGGGAGCTGATTCACGACTTCAGGACCCCCGGCATCATCCAGGGGCTCCACAACATCGACAAATCCATCGAGAGCTTCGCCCGGGCCTGCATGAATTTTGCCCTGGACCAGAAACAGGATCTGTGGTTCGCAACCAAGGA
>CAKXAF010000074.1:7981-10084 GCA_934869045.1 uncultured Nitrososphaerota archaeon
CGAAATCTACGAAGCGGAATACAAAGAAAAATTCGAAGCCGCGGGCATCGAATACTTCTACACCCTCATTGACGACGCCGTCGCCCGGGTGGTCCGCTCTGAAGGCGGCTATATCTGGGCCTGCAAAAACTACGACGGCGATGTCATGTCCGACATGGTCGCTACCGCCTTCGGCAGCCTTTCCATGATGACCTCCGTTTTGGTTTCCCCCGACGGCGTCTATGAATATGAGGCCGCCCATGGCACGGTTCAGCGCCATTATTACAAGTATCTGAAAGGCCAGCCCACTTCTACCAATCCCGTGGCCACTATTTTTGCCTGGTCCGGCGCCTTCCGGAAACGGGGCGAGCTGGACGGGCTTCCCGATCTTACCGCTTATGCTGATAAGCTGGAACAAGCCACCATCCGGACCATCCAGGACGGTATCATGTCCGGTGACCTGGCTGCCCTCTCCACTCTGCCCAACAAGCGCACCGCCGGGACGGAAGAATTCCTGGACGAGATTGCCAAACGGCTGGCTGCCCTGATGGCATGATCTCTGTCTCCCAAGCTGGGAAAACAGTATCAGGAAAAACAAAGTCTCCTGCCGGGAGGCTTTGTTTTTCCTTTTGGACGCAGAATTTTTCACTCCATTACTGCTCCCAAAATGGAGAATTACCACAGGAACTTGACTTTTTGCAGCAATTTGCTGTATAATATAACCGTCAAGTTTGTTACTTAACAAACGGCGAAAAGGGCTTTGACGCCCTTTTCTTTTCCGGCCGGATTGTTAAATTTGCAACGAATAGAAGGCAAAGAAGGGACGCACCGCTATGGCAAAAGATAACGTTTCTCTCTCCGTCGTCCGCCGGCTGCCGCGGTACCACCGTTTTTTAAAAGAACTCCTGGCTGCCGGCACTGTCCGCATCTCCTCCGGTGACCTTTCTGCCCGGATGGGGCTGACTGCATCCCAGATCCGACAGGATCTGAACTGCTTCGGCGGCTTCGGACAGCAGGGCTACGGCTACAACGTGAAAGACCTCTACGAGGAGATCAGCAAAATCCTCGGTCTGGACAAACGCCGCAAGGCGATTTTACTGGGCGCCGGAAATCTGGGCCGCGCCATCGCGCTGCACATGGATTTTTCCTCCCGCGGATTTGAGCTGCTGGCTATTTTTGATGCCAATCCGGCTCTGGTCGGCATGGATGTCGGCGGCATCCAAGTCAGTGACAGCGCCGCTTTGGAAGCCTTCTGCAAGGCAAACCATCCCGACGTGGCAATCCTCTGCATCCCCAAGGAGGCGGCGCGGGCGCTGGCGGAAACCCTGGTGAAGTACGGGATCCGCGGCTTCTGGAATTTCAGCCACTACGATTTGACTCTGGACTACAGCGGCATCGTGGTGGAAAATGTCCACTTGGGGGACAGCCTGTCTACCCTCTGCTTCCGCGTCACTGAGCTTGAGCGGAACCTTCCGAAAAAGAGTTCCTGAAAAAGGAGGCCACGATGGTAAAAAGCCGTCTGATCCCCTTCGGGGTTCTCTCTCTGGCACTGGTCCTGCTGCCGGTTCCCCTGTGCCGCGCCGGCTGGCAGATCCGGCAAAACCGGCAAATCGCCGGGAAATTTCAGCCCCAGGCAGAGTCCCCCTACCTTCTCCGTGTTTCAATGGAGGAGATGGACTTATCCGTATATCGCCCTTATTTTTCCATTCCCGCAACCGCCATTGCGATTCCCGTGGAAAACCGGCTGGTTTTACCGAAAACCATCTCCTATTATACCGCCGAAAACGGGGAAAAGCGCCTGACAGCAGAAATTGCAAAGGGAACGGAGGTCTATTGGATTCCAGAACCGGAATTCAACGGCTTTTATACGGGATACGGCCTTCGGGGCTATCCTACCTACGAAAAAGGCTGGCGGTATGCAAGACCGTTTCAGGTGACAGGGCAGGCTGCGGATCCCCGTTATTACTACGTTCGCACCTCTGACCTGGAAGCCGTGGCCAGAGCCGCCTTTTCCGGCCCGGCAGCAAAGGCCCGCAGGACCAGCCGCCTTTCATCCGCCAAGGCATCCTTCCTGTACACCCGGTTTATCGATCAGATTTTTTACGAGCAGGGAGTCTTCTGCTC
>CAKXAF010000075.1:0-783 GCA_934869045.1 uncultured Nitrososphaerota archaeon
CCGGAGAACCGTGCCGTATGCCTGAAAGGGCTGGATCCGGAGGCACGTTACCGGGTGAATTTCCTTGATTCCGGCAGACAGCTGCAGATGTCCGGCCGGGAACTGATGGACGCAGGTATTTCCTTCGATGGACTGCCGGAGGAGGCGTCCGAGATCGCAGAAATCAATAAAATTGCAGAGTAACAGGAAAAGAAAGTTTTGTTCTGCCGGAAGAGAAGCCCGTAATTGTCGTGTCTGTTTTTCTCTAGAAGTAGAAACCGGAATTTTGAAATCTCCCGCTTTTGTGGGAGATTTCGTTTTTAAAGAAATATTTTCAACTTTTTTAGTAAAAATGTTGGTTTTTAAAATAAAATTGTAAAAATCTTGTTTTGTGACCGGCGTGTGACTCGTTTTCGATATACTTAATACATCAAAAGCAAGCCCGACCGGCTGGCGTGGGGAAAAGCCAGCTGAGAAAGTGCTTGCAAGATGGAAAAGGAGAATTGCTATGGGAAAGAAAACCTCCATGCTTCGAAAGGCGTTGGCAGGAGTCCTGGGTGCGGCAGTTTTTGCCGGCAGCGTATTCACCGGCACAGTCTTTGCCGTGAATCTGCCTGATCCTGCCTCCAGTGTCCAAATTACGAATTCGGGCGGACAAAAAGAGAATTCTGCCGATCATGTCACTACTCAAAAGACGATTTCTGGGACAGATAACGAAAACGAGTTCAATATAACTCTTACCGTTACCACCCAGGAAGAACTGAAAGAAGTCCCTGTTTCTGCAGATACCGCCGTCGTCTTGGT
>CAKXAF010000075.1:793-5673 GCA_934869045.1 uncultured Nitrososphaerota archaeon
GTGATGGATTCCTCTGGTAGTATGGAAGGCGGGCGTTTGACTTCGGCCAAAAAAGCCGCCAAAAACTTTGTAGACAAATATGTCAAAGACACCACCTCTGCGGATAACCGCTACGCTGCGCTGGTGGAATTTGCTAGCGATGCATGGACCCTGAACAATTGGATAAACCTTGCGCAAGGCACAAAGACGTTTAAGGCCTCCATCGACAGCCTTAGGGCTGGCGGCGGTACGAATATCGAAGCGGGCCTTCAGCTTGCCTACAACCTGATTCAGGAAGGCAAAAAGAATGTGCTCAAAAATTGCACAAACATCAACGTCATTCTTCTCAGCGACGGCTGCCCGACCTTCCATGTGAACGAAAACACCCGCACCAGCACCGCCAAAGTAGAAGGCGTCCAAGGCGGTGGAAACGTTGCAGAGCTTGAAGACTGGCAGCAGGCGGAGGCGGCTGCCTCGACTATCCGGAATTCCGGCATCAGCCTTTACTCCATCGCTTTTGCAACCGGCACTGCTCAGTTTGAGTCTACAGAAACTAAGCAAGAATGGGTATGGGATTTCTTTCCCATTTCAGGTCATTATGAAACCGTTAACCTGTGGAAGGAACAATCCGTCTACGACTGGATGAACGGCTTTTCCGACAAAGCCTTCTCCGCGAAGGACGCCGACAAACTTTCCCTGAAGTTTGAGAATATCCTCAACCTGATCACTCTGGGTGCTAAGGCTTGGAATGTCACCGATCCCATGGGCGCAAACATCCTGTATACCGGGGAAGCCTCTGACACCGAAGAAAATGATACCAACAAGTTCACCTACCAAAACGGCGTCCTTACTTGGGATCTGAAGAACAGCACCCCTCAGGTTTCCGGCAGCAACCCCAAGACCTATACCTATACGCTGACTTACCCGATTACACTGAATACCGCAGCAGACGGATTTGTATCCGGGCAGGCTTACCCCACCAATGGAGAAACTGTCCTGACCTATTATCTGTTCTCTAAGGTAAACGACGACACGACGATTCCGGAAGAGCCGAACAAGATGAACTTTGAAATTCCGGAAGTAAAAGGTTATCTCGGTGAACTGTCCTTCACCAAAAACGGTGCGGACGGCGCTCTCTCCGGCGCGGACTTCACCCTCTCCATGAACGGCGGTTCTTGGGAAAAGGAAGCGACTTCCGCAGCAGACGGCACCGTAACGATTAGCGGGATTCCCTCTGGCTTTACCTACACTCTGACCGAGGAGCCAATGGCTGGCTATGAAGATCTCGATCCGATCGACGTGAAGGTTTCCTATGGCTCTGTAACCGATGCGAATAACAAGGCGATTACCACCATTACGAACACGCCTGTTGCGGATCCGGCGACTCCGAAGATCATCGTGGTTCACGATTATGGCCTGGACGGTACGTTCACCGAAGATCCCATCGATTACGTTGCGGACTTCCAGCCCACTGCGCGTCTCGTGCATGACGGTGAGAATTATACGCTGACCAGTCAGGACGATCCTTATGAAGATGCAGCCGGAAACATCGTGTATGTCCTGTACTACGAAAAGGCTCCGACCCCGCCCCAATACTCCAAGATCCGTGTGATTCATGAGTATTACACAGACGACACAGAAGACGGTTTCCTTGAAGAAGAATTTGACTACAGCGAGGACTTTGTGCCGGTTCAGAAGCCGGAATACGAGGAGACGGTTTATACTTTCGACAGCCAGACTGGCCCGTCGGATGTCGGTGACGGCTGGGTAGAATATACCCTTACCTATAAGCGGACGACCGTACCTCCTCAGCCACCTGAACCTTCTGTGTTGTACACGATGATCGAAATCGAGAAGACATGGGATGATGCGGAGCCTTATGATGGCAACATCACCTTCACTGCAACCAACGAGAATACCGGCAACAGCTACACCGGCACTCTGCGCGCCGGCCGCACCACAGCTTATATCCGGGTTCCCTCCGGCGGCACCTACGTCATCAGCGAGGATGTTCCCTCCGGTTACACGGCCAGCTATCCGGACGGCGATACCGTAAGGGTAGCCACCGGCACAACTGCTTCCGTCAACGTTGTAAACACGGTTGAGGAAGAAGTTATTGACGAACCCGAAACTCCCTTGACTCCTCCTGTAGACCCGGGAGAGACCGGGGAAGAAGAGATTACCGACGAAGAAACTCCTTTGGTAAATCCTCCTCAGACTGGCTCCGTGGCCAGTGGCATTTCAGTCCTCTTTGGCTTCGCTGCTGCCGCGATCGTAAGCTCCGCAGTGCTTCGTAAGAAAAAGTAAAAAAATCAAAAAGTAGAATTTCTGACCGAATGACAGGTCTCCGTTATTGAGCGGAGGCCTGTCGTTTTTTATTATCCGGAAAAAGTCTGTTATTTCGTGATTTTTCGAACGAAAAAGGCTTTAATTTCTTTGTGAACTTCTTACTATTAAATAAAAAATGATTATATATATTCAACATGCAAAGTGGCAAAATAGTTAATATTTATTGTTTCTTATTCTATTTTATAGATATTTTATTCTATGCTTATTAAAGTGTTGACTTGGAAGAAATGTTATTGCTATAATGGTGACGAAAACAGAAGAAATACTAGAATGAATCTATGCATAATACTGGCCTCTCTGTACTTTTCTGCTTTTTAAAGGAAACACCATAAGAAATCGAAAAAAAGTTTTTTGTAAGGAAAGCACGAAAAAGAATGCCCGCGAAAAGGAGCGCGTGGACTGTATTACGCGGAAGCCGGTCGGATCGTTACCGTAGGCTCCCTTCTGTGGAGGTATCATCCGATATCAGAGCCATCCCATCATCAATTTGCAGCGTTATGGCAGGGCGCATTCCCGGGAACAGCACCAGCCGTGAGGTGCAGATAGAAAATCCCTACAGCCAGGAAGGCTGAATTTTCGTGAAAAGAGGATTTGTATGACAAAAAAATGGTGTAAGGTTTCCCGTTTGCTGGGGGCGCTGTTGGCGTCTTCCATAATCCTGTCATCCTGCGGCGGAGCCGGTTCTTCTTCGGACGGCCCGTCCTCCTCAGATGGCGGGGCAGCTTCCTCTGATTCCGCATCCTCCGGCGGAACCGGGGGCAGCTGGGCAGGCGACGCGAATCTCAACGAACCGGGTGTTTTTCCCATCTGCAAGGAGCCGGTGACACTTACCATAGGCGCTCCCCAGAACGCCAATATCATCGACTATGAGACCAATGCGCAGACCAAGTGGCTGGAGGAAAAGGGGAATTTTGACCTGAGCTTTGTGCTGTATCCTTCTTCCGAAATGGCCACCCAGTTAACCTTGTCCGTGACCGCCGGCGGTGGCGACCTTCCCGATGTGATCATCGGTGGCTTGAATGACGCCCGCGCTGCGGAATATGGCCAGGCCGGCGCGATCATCGCCTTGAATGATTATTACGAAAACAGCTCCTATTTTCTGAAGGAAGCTGTCGAACGCACCGGCGTGGATTTTGTTCCCATGATCACGGCGGCAGACGGCAATATCTACGGCGTGCCGCAGTACAATCAGTCGCTGGGGAATTCTGTCGGGGACAAATTCTGGATGTATATGCCCTGGCTGGAGGCGGTCGGATTGGATGTGCCGGCGACGCCGGATGAGCTGTACACGGTTCTCAAAGCCTTCAAGACCCAAGACCCCAATGGTAACGGCAAGGATGATGAGATCCCGCTGGTTTCTTCTGACGGCGGCTCCAGCTTGATACATTTCCTGATCTGCCCCTTTGTTTACGTCAATGCCTTCAACTGGTTTGGCGAGGTGGTGGACGGCAAAGTGACGGTGGCCTACAACACCGAGGGTTTCCGGGAAGCTATGACGTATCTCAACAAGCTGACCTCCGAAAAGCTGCTGGATCCTTTGACCTTTACGCAGAACGCTGAAGCCTTTAAGGCCATGGTCAACAGCGAAACCACCATTGTCGGAGCATCCGTCCGCGGCGCTATGACGGATATTAATACCAGCGATCCCCGCCGCACCGAATATGAGTCTATTCCTGTGCTTTATAACAACGAAAAAACCATTCAGTTTTGCCCGCAGGCTCCGGCCAGCGCCAATATTGTCGCTGCAGTCAGCAAGAATTGCAAAAATCCGGAGGCGGCTTTCCGCATGCTGGATCTGATGGTTTCCGAGGACTGCTCCATTATGGCCCGCTGGGGTCAGGAGAATGTGGACTGGAGAAGAGCGGCGGAAGGTGACAAGGGTATGTATGAGGACGCCGGCTACGGGCCTTTCCTTCTGGAAAGCAACCCAATCTGGGGTACACCTCAAAACCAGCACTGGATGCAGACCGGACCGTTTATTCGCCAGTATGCCATTGCGGCTGGAATGGTTTGGGACGACAATACCGCCAATACGGAATACATGATTGCCAAGGGCATTGGCGGTTATCTGAATAAGGCTCCTTCCGAATACATTACCAAGCTCGTTTACACTGCCGATGAGGAAGCCAGAAGAAATGAACTTCAGACCGGCGTGGAAGATTATGTCAATTCCTCCGTCGCCGCCTTCGCCACAGGCAGCATGAGCGTCGAGAATGACTGGGATTCTTATCTTGCCCAGCTCAATACTCTGGGCCTGGAAGAGCTTCTCAGCATTTATCAGACCGCCTATGACCGTATGAAGTAAGGCGCTCAAGCCGTGCCGGCTGATGTGGAGAAAGATCCATCATCCCTGCCTCCGCAGGGGTGATGGATCTTTAAAAGCTGTCGGTTCCTGCGGCCCTTTCAGCTGCACTTCCATGCTCATCCCGCTGTATAAGGGATGTTTCATAGGAAATTCAGAAATCGTTTTATCATCTGTGAACAAATCAAAGGAGAAGGAGCATGACTATGGAACAAACCTCCCTGTCTCAGGCGGCGGGTCGGGTCACCAG
>CAKXAF010000075.1:5683-8704 GCA_934869045.1 uncultured Nitrososphaerota archaeon
CATATTATCCTATGACCGGCCTACAGCTGGCTTTTAAGAAATTCGATATGAAGCTGGGAATCTGGGAAAGCCCCTGGGTGGGGTTCGACCAGTTTGCGAAATTTTTCCGCTCCCCCTATTTCAAGATTATCATTCCCAACACGCTGAAAATTTCCCTCTACAGTCTGCTGGCTGGTTTCCCTTTCCCAATCATTTTTGCGCTGCTGCTGAATACGGTTCGCTCAGCGCGTTTTCGAAAGACCGTCCAGACGATCACCTATTTGCCGCATTTCATCTCCGTCGTTGTTCTGGTGGGGATGCTGACGCAGCTGCTAAACCCGGTCACGGGCATTTACGGCTCCATCGGCATGAGGCTTTTGGGCGCCTATCCTCCAGATATTCTCGGCCAGGCCAGCGCCTTTATCCACCTGTATGTCTGGTCGGGGGTATGGCAGGGCTTCGGATGGGGATCCATCATTTATATGGCGGCCCTCACCTCCGTCAGCGCCGAGCTGCACGAGGCTGCGGAGATTGACGGCGCCAGCCGGTTCCAACGGCTGCGGTACATTGATTTTCCGTCAATCCTGCCTACAGCCACCATCATGCTGATCATGAACTCCGGACAGATTATGAGTGTGGGGTACGAGAAGGTTTTTCTGATGCAAAACCAGCTAACCGCAGTGAGAGTGAGGTCATCTCCACTTATGTGTACAAAATTGGAATCGGCTCGTCCAGCATTCCGGATTACTCCTACGGCACGGCCATCGGTTTGTTCAATTCGGTCATTAACCTGCTTCTTTTGATGCTTGTCAACCAGATATCCAGACGCCTGAGCGAAACCAGCCTGTGGTAGAGTAGGAGGAATGACTGATGAAAAGGAAAAAAACGGTAAGTATTTCCCGCGCTGACCGCATTTTCTATTTTGCTACCGATCTGATCCTCTGTTTGATGGTACTAATCGTTTCCTACCCGCTGCTCTATATTGTGGCCGCTTCCTTTTCGGATCCTCAGAATGTAGCGGCCGGCAGAGTGTTCCTGTGGCCGGTGGGCTTCAGCCTAAGAGGATACGAGGAGGTGTTCCGGCACAGCCAGGTTTGGGTGGGGTATCGGAACACGGTTTTTTACACAGCCGCCGGAACCTCCATCAACGTCGCGATGACCATGATGGCCGCATTCGGGCTTTCCAAACGGAACCTGCCCGGCCGGAACCTGTTTACCTTTCTGTTCACCTTTACCATGATGTTCGGCGGCGGGCTGGTACCGTTTTATCTGCTGCTGCGGGATCTGAAAATGCTCAATACCATCTGGGCTATGCTGATCCCCGGAGCTGTCTCCGTATACAACATGATCGTCGCCCGTACCTTCATCCAATCCAATATACCTGCGGAGCTGAGCGAGGCAGCTTCTATCGATGGCTGCTCGGACTTTCGGTATTTTTTTGAAATCCTCCTACCCCTTTCCAAGGCAATCCTGGCAGTTCTGGCACTTTTTTATGCGGTGGGGCATTGGAACTCCTATTTTAACGCCATGATCTACCTCCGGGACCCGTCGCTGTTCCCGCTGCAGATCGTGCTGCGGGAGATCCTGATTCTCAACCAGATCGATCCCAGCGCCATGCTCGACCCATCCCAGCAGGAGCGTTTGGAGGGTATGGCGGACCTTTTGAAGTATTCTTTGATTGTTGTTGCCACCGTCCCGATTATGTGCGTATACCCCTTTGTCCAGAAGTATTTTATCAAAGGCGTCATGATCGGCTCCCTGAAGGGCTGAGGCGGCTGCCGGCTTTCTTTGAAAAAAGCCGCGGGGCGAAAGGAAAATCCCTTTGCCCCGCGGTTTTTCACTTTTGCAGGATTTACAGGATGATGCAGACCAGCCCGTTGCAGCCTTCGTTAATGATGCGCTCGATGGTCTCCTGAAGCTTCAGCCGGGCGTCGGAGGGCATCCGGTACAGCTTGTTGTGAAGGCCTTCGTTGACCAGCTCATGGAGGGATTTGCCAAAGATATTGGATTCCCAGATCTTTTTGGGGCTTTCCTCAAATTCCTTGAGCAGATACATCACCAGTTCCTCGGACTGTTTCTCGGATCCGACAATGGGGTTCACCTCAGTGGTGATATCCGCCCGCATCATGTGGATGGACGGGGCTGACGCACGCAGCCGGACGCCGTATTTGCCGCCCTGCCGGACTATCTCCGGTTCCTCCAGGCTCAGCTGCTCCATCGTGGGCATGACGATGCCGTAGCCGGTGGCCTCCACCTCGTCCAGAGCGCCCTTGAGCTTCTGGTATTCCCGCTGACAGGCGGCAAGTTCCTTGATGCAGGGCATTAGGTCGGCCTCATCGGTAATAGAAAGCCCGGTCGCTTCCCCGAGAATCTGATAAAAGAGCTGGGGCTTCAGAGTGATGGCGATACGGGCGCTGCCTTTGCCCAGATCGATCTTCCGCACCGAGGTGGACGCGATGTGTTCGCAGGATTCCAACGTCTTTCCGATGCCGCTGACCTGATGCAGGACCCGGATCTCCTGAGCCGTGTTTCGGATTGCTCCGAAGACTGCGGATTTCAGCCAGTGATTGGTTTCCAGGGAGACGATCCACCTTGGCAGCTCCACGGCGATCTCCCGCACTGGGAATTCGAACAGCATCTGGGAGAGAAGAGACTTGATGTCCTCCTCCGTCAACTCCAGGCAGTTGACTGCCACCACAGGCTTATGGTATTTCTCCTCCAAATGCTCGCGCAGCTGCCGTGTGGAGGCGGAACCTGGATACTCGCTGTTGAGCAGGATGACAAAGGGTTTATCCAGTTCGGAAAGTTCCCGGATAACCCGTTCCTCCGCTTCCTCGTACTCCTCCCGGGGGATGTCGCTGAAGCTGCCGTCAGTAGTGACGACAAGCCCCAGTGTGGAGTGGTCGGTAATCACCTTGCGGGTGCCGACCTCCGCCGCCATGTTGAAGGGGACTTCATCCTCAAACCAGGGCGTCCGAACCATACGGGGGGCTTCATTCTCAAAATAGCCCAGAGAGCTGGGAACGATGTAGCCGACGCAAT
>CAKXAF010000075.1:8714-9261 GCA_934869045.1 uncultured Nitrososphaerota archaeon
GCGCTGTCCTCCAGCTCTACGGAAACAGCCTCTTCCGGAATAAATTTCGGCTCCGTTGTCATGATAGTCTTCCCGGCGGCCGACTGGGGCAGCTCGTCAGTGGCCCGCTCCCGCATAAATTCGCTCTTGATGTGGGGGATGACCAGGGTTTCCATGAATTTTTTGATAAAGGTGCTCTTGCCCGTCCGGACCGGCCCGACCACGCCGATGTAGATGTCGCCGCCAGTTCGGAGGGCGATATCCCGGTAAATATTTTTGTAGTCCATTCCAATACCTCCGCTTTCTCGCGTTTAACCGTCAATCAGGGGAATCAGCAGCATGGTGTGTTCGGAAAGCACCTCGTCCTCCAGACCGTTTTCCTCCATGACAGCACCCATCGACGTAGAATAGGTTTTCGCGATGTCCCATATCCGGTCGCCCGGGTCGGCGTAGCAGATGCGCAGGGCGCAGAGCGCATCGCGGACCTTGGCGGCGTCCTCCTGTATGGAAATATCCGAGATGGCCTGGAACCGGTTTCGTTCATAGATCATTCCGCTGACCCGCAGCT
>CAKXAF010000075.1:9271-10051 GCA_934869045.1 uncultured Nitrososphaerota archaeon
AAAAACCGGTAGAAAGAACATCGACTGAAGGCAGGAACCCAATTTCCGGCGCCCCCAGTCCTCCCAGAACCTTGAGTTCCACCGGGATCGTTTTTTCGACGAGGAATGGGATCCCGTCTCCGCCATGACAGAAAGCGGAAACCTCCAGATTGCCACAGACAAAGAGCTCGCCGTTTTCCTGCTTGACTGCCGCGTCGCCAAATACCGCCGCCGCGTCGTATACCGCAGATATGGCGGTTCCGCCGGAATCAACGGTATGTTTGATGGTCATCACCAGATCGGTGGCCTGAAGCACTCGTTCCGCTGCTGCTGGACGCGAAACCAGTGTTGACTCATAGGCGGTGGAGTAGGCGTCGTCTACGATCTGGTATTCCTGGTTTCGGTCCGCCGTGCAGAAAAGGTTGGCGGTAAATTCACAGCTGAGAATGCGGTTCTGCCCGGATTCGTCTGCTTTTGGCTCCAGGCTGACGCCCGTTACCTCGAAGCGGGCATCACAGAGGTAATCCTCCTCCAGCCCCGGCAGATCTACGATCTGGCTGATGGGGATGGAGAAATCCATCGTCTCCGGCGCGGCGGTTTCCTCCTCCGGCTGGTAAAAGAGGTGGAGGGTCAAGTCGCCTTTGCAGATGGCCTTGTTGGCAATGAGCCTGCATTCGGTGGGCACTGCCGTACTGTGAAGCCCAAGCGCTGCTCCGAAGGCAGGCTTCGCGGAGCCGAGTTCCAGATCCTCGGTCACCACAAAGGATTTACACGCGGTTTTGCGGGCACAGCAGGCCGGCA
>CAKXAF010000076.1:0-747 GCA_934869045.1 uncultured Nitrososphaerota archaeon
GCCCCATCCGCTCCAATCCCGCAGCTGCCAGCACCAGTGCGTCGTACTCTCCGGCGTCCAGCTTGGCGAGCCGCGTCAAGATATTTCCCCGGACAGGTTTCACCACGCATTGTGGATATAGTGTTTTCAGCTGGAGCGTGCGGCGGGCGCTGGAGCAGCCGATGATACCGCCATCCTGCAGGCTTTTATCACCGTTTCGAAGAACAAGAGCATCTCGAGGATCCCCTCTTTTGAAATAGGCGAGGAGCGGCAGATCATCCGGCGGCTCCAACGGTACATCCTTCAAACTGTGGATGGTCAGTTCTACCGCACCATCCTGCAACGCCCGGTCGAGCTCTTTGACAAAAAGCCCCTTTCCTCCAACCTTATCCAGGGTTCGATCCAGGATTTTATCACCGGTAGTTTTCATTGCAACGAGTTCGAATTCAATTTCCGGATACTTTTCCCGTATCCCATTTAAAACGAGCCTCGTCTGCGTCACCGCAAGGGCACTTTCCCTGCTGCCAACCCGGATAATCCGTTTTTCCACTATAAACCCCGCTTTCCTAAATATCCTCCATAGCCTGAAGGGCTGCCAATCTACCTATACTCTGTTCCCATTATACTCGATTGAACGCTTTTAGGCAATCCTGCAAAAGCTCAGGCGGTAGGGTTTCCCGCAGCCCAAACAGTAAATGCGCCACGGCTTTTTCTGTATGATGGTTAATTTCTTCCCGCAGCTTATCCTTTTGCTCCGGCGAAAGGGGC
>CAKXAF010000076.1:757-9964 GCA_934869045.1 uncultured Nitrososphaerota archaeon
TTTTCCATACGCCGCGTCACATCCTCCGCAGACTTTTTACTGATCTTTCGGACCAAGGGAACCGCTTCCCGAAAATAGTACCAGCCATGGTACTCCTTCCAATACTTCTCCAGGATTGCCATCGCATGTTCCGCGGCACACGCCTCTCCTTCATCCGGTCCGACCGCTCCCAAACGGTCAATATCCCATAACCGCGCTCCTGGAGCATCTCCTACCCTAGGGTCAATATCCCTGGGAACTGCCAAATCAATAAAAATCCTGGAACGGCAGGAAAGCCCTGCAATTGCGGCATACTGAACGGTATAATGTGGGCTGGCGGTAGCGCTTACAACGATATCCGCATTTTCCATGGCAGCAAACCGTTCATCATAGGAGATTGCCGTACATCCATCCGGAATCCGGGGACTCCCAGATTTGTATTGCCGGAGAGTCATCACAACCTTTGCGCCGGATGCCAGCAGCTTTTCGGCAGTCAGTTGACCCATGGCTCCGTTTCCGATCACCAATGCACATTTCTCGCAGAGCGGTCCCAGTTCTCTATTCAGCAGCTCTATGGCGCTCTCCGCAGCCGACCGATGAACCGACGTAAGGCGCACCTCCGTTTTTACGCGCTTGGCCGCCGTAACAGCAGTCCGAAAGAGCGTGTCCAATACCGTATCGCTTCCGCCGCATTCCCTGGCCAGGTCCCCGGCATCTCCAACCTGTGTAATGATCTGGTCTTCCCCGAAAAGCTGAGAATTCATGCCGCAGGCTGTGCGCAGCAAATGCCGCACCGCCTCTTCCCCCCTGCGGATCGTAAAAAAGTTATGGCAGAGAGCGGGGTTTTCGCCCTTAATTTTGCAGAGAAGCGCGGCAGGATCGCTGTTTTCTGCTCCGCTGAGCCAGAATTCCGTCCGGTTGCAGGTCGACAGAATCACGCATCCTTCCGCTTTCATCTGCTCTCGCACCAGGACCATCGCTTCCCTTGCTGCCGCCTTGGTAAAGGAGAAGCGTTCCCTCATTTCCAGTGCAGCCTTATTATGATCGATGCCCGCCATTGCAATGTCCAAAAGAAAGCCCCCATAACTCTTGATTTGCTTATTCGAATTCACTGTCTTCTCTCAATACTTTCTGTTCAGTATAACACGAATACCGCCGAATGTTGAACAAACCGGATTACGCCGTTCCTATGTCAACGTCTCCCGCCAGCCTCGAAATTGCATCTCGAATATGTTTTAAATACCGAGCACGCACCTCCGGATATTCGCCTAGCCCTCGCATCACCGTCTCAACCTCATAACCATCTGATTGCAGCAGGGATTTCCAGCTATTCGGTCCATCTCCAGCCATATCTTTTGCAGCATGTCCCCCTGCCGTCAGCAGCAATGGGGCAAGGATGACTTTCCGGACAGCAGAGCGTTTCAGCGCTCTCCTGACAACGCTGATATCAGGAGAACCCTCCATCACACCCAGAAAGATTCGTTCAAATCCCATCTCTGAAATCAAAGAGCTCATCGTCTCATAGATGATACCGGCAGAATGCGAAGCCCCATGCCCCATCAAAACCAACGCCTCTTCCACTTTTCTTGGAAATTTCCCGGCGCAGAAACAACAGATTTCCTGTATATCTTCCGTAGAAAAAAGCAACGGCCGGCCGACAACCAACTGCACAAAGTGCCTTCGGTACTGCTCCGCTAAAGACTGCAGCTTTTCATATTCTCCTCCGCGGACTACATAAGTAGGCTGAATGATAATGCGCCGACAACCTTCATCCTTAAGCGCATCCAGTGCTTCCGGTGCCAATTGAAGCGGAATACCACGCTGTTGAAGGATTTGAAGAAGAATTTTGTTTGCAAATGCCCCCCGGACCTCCCAATCCGGATAAGCGGCACGGGTTTCCCGTTCAATTGCCCAAAGCGCTTTTTTCAAAACGTCTATGCGGCTTGTACCAAAGTGTACGAGAAGAATTGTCTGTTCCCCCATAGGCGCCTCCTTATTCATAAAAAATTTCCTCTACCTTCTACAGCTTCTTTCATTTTAATCAAAATGAAAGAAAAAATCAAGCCTTTCAAACTACTCCCAAAATTTTGTTTGCAAACTATCCCCTCTTTTTCAGATATAAAACATTTTTTCGTGCATATAAATTAGAAAGATAGGAGGAGTGCAATGGTATTCCATACAATTATTCACGGAAAGGCAGGATGGGAAGAACAAACGGCAAAAGTCCTTGCAGAATACAGAACAGACCTTGCCATTCGCATTCTGGACGCAATGGACCCATCCAGAAACGCCGCGCAGATTTTGGAAGAGATTCGGGACTCCCTAAAAAAAGACAGCAGCTGACAAACGGTCAGTTGCTGTCCTTTCTTTTGGTAGTTGGCTGTGTGCAGGAGGCCAGAATCGCAAATGAAATACTCATGTACTTCCGAAGCCTGAAAAAAACGGCAGGTGATGTGTACATAAACGATCCGATCGAATCGGACAAGGACGGAAACCCTCTCACGCTACTGGATATCGTCGCAGATGAAACGAACATTGCCGACATGATTGATCTGAAAATCGAATCGGAAAAGCTTCGCGGATTTGTGATCGGGAACCTAGAACCCCGGGAACGGATCATCATCGAACTGCGATATGGTCTGACCGGCGGGGCGCCGCTGACGCAGCGGGAAATCGCAAAAAAACTGCGAATTTCCCGCTCCTATGTATCCCGCATTGAGAAGCGCGCTTTGGAAAAATTGAAGGAGCGTCTGGAAAAGTGAGCAACGTATAGAAACGTGGACTCAGTAACCAAAAGAGATGTTCCATTCCTTCTTTCTGCTATTTTCGATGAATAACAGGCGCCGACAGCAACCCTGTCTGGAAAAACCGGTAACTTTCCGACCACCGATCCCCTATTGTGCGCCAACTGTCCGGCCCGAGCCAGTTATTCGTCTCATCTACACGATGGAGCGCACCAAAAGTATTTGCGCGGTTTCCGAACAATGTAATATCCAAAATCCCGTTTTCCGGTGCCGGAACCGTGACCGTATACGGCGCAAAAACGATTCGCCGTTTCTCTTTTCCAGAGACGGCGGCCAGCGCCCCGCGGTAATGGGGCAGATGTACTTGAAGTTCGCCCTCATCCGCCTGTACTGGAATGTGATACTGGATATTGCCGCCGTAAAAAGGCAGTCCCTGCGTCGTAATGTCTCCGAAGCCCAGTTCCCGGACCGGTTCAGCAATCACTGCTTCTTCTCCCCGGACCCGGACACCGAAATCTCCCAAAATGTAACACCATTCCAGATTGGAGCGTTTACCAAAAGGAAGCTTTAGCTCCAAGATGTTCGTTCCCTTTTGGAGTCGGCCAAGCAAAACCGTCTGAATGGAACGATCTACATACCAACCAGTAACAGCGGACGGAACCAGCTCTCCGTTCAGTCGGATCTCTGCATTCTCCGCGTCTTCCAAGGCGAGCTGAACCGCGTCTACTTCAATCAGGCTCTCAAACGAAATCCGGAGACGCGCAACGTGGCAGAAAGGTTCCTCCGGTATCGTCCACGGCTGAGCGACGGAGTTTCTACGGCTGGGATACCCCGCCTTTTCCCGCAGTACATTGTCTGCCCGAAGGATCTCCTCCGCTGGCGCATATGATTCATCATCCAATGCGTATTCCGCATGATCCAGCAGAAGGACGTTTGGCTCCTCCAGCGTAATGGGCACAACCTTTGGCAGAGCCAGCTCAGCACCGCAGCCGTCTGATTCCGAAGACGTATCAATCAACGCTGGCTTTGGTGCAGCCAACTGAAGCAGCAAGCTGTCGTGATTGAACAGGGTGACCTCCACACGAGTTCGGTTGCCCAAGAACTTCACTGGCATGGGAGATACGGTTCCATTCAGCGTGTTATACCGATTTACGGACCAGTTCCCCTCCAGCGTAAGAAAGATCCTTTCCCCAACCGCATTATCCTTGTATTTCGGCTCTCTGCCGTGGGCGACGAACAGCCAGCGGCATACCTGATCCTGCCGGAGCTGGTAAATCAGATCGTCTGTCAGGCTGCCGTCCTGCCTGCGGAACTCCACGGTCCGTACATCCTCCAACGCCTTCAGAATCGCCGCACGTGCCAGGGGGATCCGCTCCGATTTCTCATAGAGTTCGGCAGGCTTTTCGCTTACCTCAGCAACCAGATATATCGGCGCTACACCCAAAAAGATCAGCCGGCCGCCGAGCTTCCGGAATTTTTTCAGACGTTTCAGCGTCGAGGAACGAAGCGTCTCGCACCCCGGCACCAAAATCACGTCATACGCCATCTCCCCGACGCAGAGGGGAGCCGATGCCTCCTCGCACTGTGCGGGGAGCAAGGATTCGCTGATGAAGTCAAAATCGATTCCGCCAAAAAGCAGCCACTCGGTAACATTCTTAAAATTGGTTTCCAGCTGTTCCCGGGCCAGACTGGTCTGCTGGGAAGGTCCCCAGTGCAGCCAGTAGCTTTCCACAGGATGAATGACCCCCACCCGCACTAGGGGCTTCCCACGGGTCATAGCGGTATTTACCCTGGCAAAATGATCCTCAACATAGGAGTATTCCTTATACCATGGCGACTGATAATTGATTGACGCCGGGTAATCTCGTTTTGCCTCCCCTGCCATAGATACCCAGGAAAGATGCGGAACGCGAAAAGTAACTCCCAGCGCCGCCTGCCAGTCCCCCTGAATCTTATGTCCGCGGAAATCGAAAGCCCAGCCGGTAACGCCATAGAGCTCAGAGAGCACACCTTCCCGCCCATATTGATGCGCCGCAGACTGCGCTTGCTTCGCTGTAGTATACTCAAACCAGTTACAGAGCATATCAATGCCCGGCAGCTGGAAAGAACGGTACGCGCGCATCGCTTCGCCGATGTTGGCAGTCTGACTGCTGAGGGCCGGCTCCTCCAGCATATGTCCTGTCAGCATCAAGCCATTCTCACCGCACCATTTCCCACAGTTATCGGCAAATGCCTCGGTAAAGCGCTCCGTAACGTGATCGTGGTAGTGGTAGCGAATCGTGGACACTCGCCCTTTCGGGAGTTCCCAAAAAAGCTGCGGCAGATGCTCCATCAGATCTTCCCCGTAGAATTCCTGAAACGTCTCCGCCAAATCATCTGTCCAGGGAAGAACGATTTCCTTCTTCTCCTCCGGGTAGTCGAGCGTGCTTTTTCGGGAAAATTGAGGCTCATCTGTAAAAATGGAAGGAACTGTCCGGCCAAAGTCGGAGGAAATCGAGTCCCTATAAGTTTCATAGGTCACTTCAATGAACCGGTCGATGGCTTTTTTACTCAGCGTATCCACATAGGTTTGGTTATTATACCACGGACTCGGTTCCGCGGCTTTCAAGCAGGCACACCATTTCGTTCCAACCGCCTCCTGATCCGCTTCTATCCGTTTGTAGTGCTTCAGACAGCCTTCTCCGTCCAGCTCCACGTCATAACAAGCCAGAAGCTTCTCTCCGTCGGAAAGACGGCTCTGCGCAGGCATAAAGCTGAGAAACTTCTGCCGGTACTGCGGGTCTTTGGTGACAAGGCCGCCAGCTGCTCCGGAAGGCCAGCGGTCCTCATCGTAAAGATAGGCGTACATCTCCTCATGTTTCGCTTTATCCACGCAAAAACGGACCAGTCCCATATGCTCGCCGCTGAGATAAGGCGTCGCGAAACCGGTCCGGGGATGCATATGGAACCCGCCAAATCCCATTTCTTTCAGGAAATCGATCTGTTCATCCAGCAGCTTCTCTGTAAGCGCACAGTTCCATGCCCAGAAGGGGGCGCCGCGGTATTCCGAAGTGGGGTTTTCGAACAGCGCAAGGGGGAGCTCCTTCTCTTTGTTTTTCTCGTAAAGCATAGAAAATCTCCTTTTCTTTCCGCGTCAAAGCAGCATTTTACCATCCGTAAGACAGACCGGAAAATGAGGTCGAGTTCTCCTAAAAACAGCCTGTCTTTAGGCATATTATATTGTGGAAAAGGCAAAACGTCAAGCGAAAAATATAAATTTCTTCGTACTTTTTAAAAGATTTTCGTATCGCTAAAGTATCCGATTATTATTGTACAACTGCGGTTGCAAATTAGGCAAATCCGGTCCTAGGCATATCTTGAAACAGCCTCCAAGCTTCTGCAATAAAAAACTTCTCCTTTCAGCAATCTGAAAGGAGACGTGGAAAATCGTTCCGGATCCTTTGCGGTTTCCGGCTGCGCATATTTACTGTGATTCGAAATGTCCGCTCTGTCAATTCTATTACAGATGCTCCTGGCTTCCATCCGGTGATTCCTCTTGATTCGGCCTTTCCTGCTGGTTTCTCCGATAAGCCAAATAACTCTCCAGGATAATCGTAGCAGCGACCTCATCGATCACCTTTTTCCGCTTTTTCCCGCGGGTGTTTGTGTCATTAAGGTAGTTATGCGCCTGCACCGTTGTAGAACGCTCATCCCAAAGCTCGACCGGGATCGGGACCAATTCCTGAAGCCTCCGGACAAATTCCGTGCATTTTTCCGCGCGTTCCCCGGCCGTTCCGTTCATATTCCGCGGATAACCCACCACAATCATCTGCACGCCGTATTCCTGTGCGGCGTACATCACCTTTTTTACCGTTGTATCGAAATTTCTCTCCTCAACAACGCCAATGGGAGACGCCAAAAACTCCGTCCGGTCACAAACGGCCAGGCCCGTGCGCGCATCTCCAAAATCCACTGCCATGATTTTCATAAAATATCCTTTCGGAAGAAAATATATCGATTTACCAAGGTTCCACTGTCCCGATAATTTCCCGGACAGCAGCGATCCCATGGGAATCCAGCCACTTGTGAAGCCCTTCCACGATTTTCACCGGCGCATAAGGATCGGTAAAGATCGCCGCCCCAACCTGAACAGCGGACGCACCGGCCATCATCATCTCGATCGCGTCTTCTGCGGAAGAAATTCCTCCCATTCCCACGACCGGGATCTTGACAGCGTTGGAAACCTGCCAGACCATCCGTACCGCAATCGGAAAAACTGCCGGTCCAGACATCCCGCCGACATTATTCCGCAGAACCGGACGGCGGCTGTTAATGTCAATCCGCATTCCCAGCAGCGTATTAATCAAAGAAACCGCATCAGCCCCTGCGTCCTCCACTGCCCGCGCAATAGCTGTAATATCCGTAACATTGGGACTGAGCTTTACCATAAGCGGCTTCTTCGTTGCTTTCCGAACCGCCGTTGTAATTGCAGAAGCCGATTCACAGCTCGTACCGAAAGCCGCGCCGCCCTGCTTCACATTGGGACAGGAGATATTCAGCTCGACCATATCCACGGCGCTGCCTTCCAGCTTCTTCACCATGGTCACGCAGTCCTCAACCGTGCTTCCGGCTACATTTGCGATAATCCGCGTGCCTTTCCCCGCCAAGTACGGCAGCTCTTCAGCCAGAAAACGGTCGATTCCGGGGTTCTGCAGTCCCACAGAATTGAGCATCCCCATGGGGGTTTCAGCAATTCTGGGAGGCGGATTCCCCTCTCGGGGGTTCAGGGTCATTCCCTTCACCGAAATGCCGCCCAGCTTGGACAACGGATAAAATTTTTCATATTCATGTCCGAATCCAAATGCGCCGGATGCAGGAATTACCGGATTTTGAAAAGAGACTCCAGCTACCTCTACCCGTAAATCCGCCATCAGAACACGACCTCCTCACCAGAGAACACTGGACCGTCTTTGCAGACATGGAGGTATACCTCCCCGCCGTCACGGCGGATCTTGCAGGCACATCCCAGACAGGCGCCCACTCCACAGGCCATTCGTTCTTCCAAGGAAACCTGACACGGAATCGAATGGGCTGCCGCAATTTCCGAAACCCTTTTCAGCATGACCATCGGACCGCAGGCGCAAATGCAGTCGGGATGCTCCGACGCCAGAAGCTCCTCCAGGGCAGCCGTAACGAAACCGTTTCTCCCAAGAGTCCCGTCATCTGTACAAAGGATGGTACTTGCTCCTGTCTTTTGGAAATCTTTCTCGAGAATTGCAGCCTGCGCGCTGCGGAAGCCGAGGATAGCGGTCGTTTTTGCTCCAAAGTGCTCAGCGACGGCGAGAAGAGGCGGAACACCGATGCCGCCGCCAACCACAACGCAAGTATGTTCCGGTTTCGGAAGCGTATACCCATTTCCAAGCGGCCCCAGAAGATCGACCATATCTCCTGCCTTCAAATCGGCCAAAATTTGTGTGCCCTCGCCGCGAATCTCATAAACAATCCGAATGGTCCCCTTCTCCACGTCATAGCCCGCGATTGAAATTGGCCTGCGCAGAATATGGCTGGGAACCCGGATATGTACGAATTGTCCAGCTTTTGTGCTGCCCGCAATTTCGGGACAAAGAACCGTCATATCATAGATATTCTTCGCAAGGTTGGACTTGCCAATCACGGGAAACAATCCCTGCTGATAAGACATCCCATATCCTCCTTCTGAAAACTTATACAAATGGAATGATACTATTACCTTATATTTTACCATACCGTATCAGGAAAAGCAACGGGAAAATATCGTACGAAATTCCGGTACAGATACTGCTATTTTGTGCAATCCAGCGTCCTATAAAAAAGAGGGACTGCATTTTCAGCAGTTCCTCTTCGAAACTTTTGCATATTATTTGATAAACGCTTCAGAAATCGCATTCAATGCCTTGATTCCAAGATCTTTTTGAATCAAAACAGAAATCTTGATCTCAGAAGTGGAAATCATTTGAATGTTGATGTCCGCCTCATAAAGAGCCTCAAACATCTTAGCCGCGACACCTGGGTTGGACTGCATACCGGCTCCAACAATGGAAACCTTTGTCACATCCTCGTCGACCTCGATCCGGTGAGCGCCCAGCATTTCCATCTGGTCATTCAGCGCCGCCACTGCAGCATCCCGGCTGTCGATAGGAACGGTAAAGCTGATATCTTTTGTCCCGTCGCGTCCCACAGACTGCAAAATGATATCCACATTAATCTTTTTAGACGCCAGCATTGAGAAAATCTTAAAGGCAATGCCGGGCTTATCGGGAAGTCCAACCACGGAAATCCGGACAACATCGTCGTCTTTTGCAACGCCTTTGATCAACATTTTCTCCATTTTTGTCACCTCTTTGACTTTTGTTCCGGGTTTATTTTCCAGGCTGGAAAGAACCTCAAGATTCACATTGTACTTTTTCGCCATCTCCACGGATCGATTGTGGAGGACCTGTGCGCCGCAGGAAGCGAGCTCCAGCAT
>CAKXAF010000077.1:0-662 GCA_934869045.1 uncultured Nitrososphaerota archaeon
CCTGATCCTGAGCCCTCCGGACGCAGGTTTCATCAAAATGGATTCCCTCGCAGAGAATCACGCAGCTGACATCCGCCAGCACGCCCACCGCGATAGTATTAACGTTAGCCATCACTGTAACCAGGGCATCATCCGCTTTCGCACGCCCCATCACCAAGCTTAAAAGGTCGCTGCAGTACACACCGCCAATGTCCCGGCAGTCCCCCGCTCCCAGGGATACCACCGTCAAACCATATTTTTCTGCAAATGCCGCTGGGGTCATGATTGCTTCCCCTTTCCGTCCGGCTCCTCCTCCATTTCCTGCCGGAAGGGCGCCGGTATGTAATGTTCTAGCTTGTGAATGTCTTTCAAAAGGCTTTGGATACCCGCCTTATACTTGAAAACACAGTCATCCACCGACGCCAGCCCCCGTACTACGTCCTCCGCCAGCGCCCGGCAGGACGGTGCGCCGCAGGAACCGCAGTCCAGGCCCTCCAGAGATTCCGTAATCTCCTCCACACGGGCCATTTTTTCCATAGCCGCGCCCATATCGTCATCCAGCTTAAGAACCGGAACAAATTCCAGCGGGACATCCCAGGCCATCTCCGGACAAATAGCGTCGATGTGGTTGAGGCTGACTGGCAGATGCTTCCGAATGCGGTAGAGTTTGGTCCGGGCCACGT
>CAKXAF010000077.1:672-4943 GCA_934869045.1 uncultured Nitrososphaerota archaeon
CGCCCCGGGCAGAACGGCTTTCGACACATGTCCCACAGGGCTGCGGGCCCCCGGCATATACTCGCGCAGCCTGTTGAGCTTCACCTCCGCCACATCCGGATTCTCCACGGTCAGCACTCCGCCCACGCAGCCGCCGGAGCAGGCATTCAGCTCGATAAAGTCCACGTCGCGGAACTTCTCGTCCTCCAAATCCTCCAGGACACGGATGACGTTTTCGATCCCGTCGGCCGCCAGGTAATTGTCGTTGATCAATCCTGACGCCTCGCCGCTGGAGCTGCCCCAGGAGAGGCCGATTTTTCCAGCTTCAGAAATCGTCCTGGGAGGCTCCTGGGCGGTCTGCTTCATAAAGGGAAGCAGCTGCGGATAGATCTCGCTGACCGCCACCACGGCGTCCACGGCGCTTTTGGCGGTCCCCAGAGGCATTTTGGTTGCTGTCACCTTAGCCGGGCAGGGAGAGATAAACACTGCGCCAATGCGTTCCGAGGGAAGGCCGGTCTCCTTTACGGCCTCCTCTTTTGCCAGACGGGCCGCAACCTCAATGGGAGCGTTCAGCGGCAGGATGTGCTCGATTAGGCTGGGAAACCGCACCCGGATAAGCCGGGTCACCGCCGGGCAGGCGGAACTGATGACCGGCTTGGGCAGCGTACCGCTTTTCATCAGGCGGCGGGTAGCCGCTGAAACCAGCTCCGCCGCCTTGGCCACCTCATAAACGCTGTGAAAGCCAAAGGCCAGCAGGGCATTCAGAACGATATCCACGTCCTCCAGATTGTTGAACTGCGCCATAAAGGACGGCGCGGGAAGAGCGATCACGTAGTCGAACTGGTGAATCACATCCAAGCTGTCAAAAATCGCCCGCTTGGCGTGGTGGGGACAGACCCGGATGCACTCTCCGCAGTCGATACAGCGTTCGGTGATGATATAGGCTTTTTTATTACGCACGCGGATCGCCTCGGTGGGACAGCGTTTGATGCAGTTGATGCACCCCATGCACTTCTCCCGGTCAAGGGTTACCGAATGGAAAAACTCCTGCATCGCAAAAACCTCCTGTCTGGATTCTTCATTCTGCCGGTTTTCCTTGCAGGACGGAAAAGAGGACTGCGGAAAGGACGCCAATCATCAGAGGAACCAGCGCCGTGAGCGCCGCAAAAATGCTCCCCGTCTGTCCGTTCAGGCTATACTGGCGAGCCAGCTGGGATACCCCCCGCTGCGTTTCATTGACTACATAGATTTGTTCCCCGTAAGCGTCCCCCCAGGTCCGGGCGAACAGCAGCCCGCCGAAGACCAGCAGGTAGGGCAGCGCCGTCCGGAAAAACTGCCCGGGCGTCTGCGTCCGCCCGCCGCAGGCCTGCACGCACAGGAACGCCAGCGCCAAAGCAAGGGCCGGGGACAACAGGTTGCCTGCCAGCACTGGAAGATGGGTGTTATACGCACCCACGGCCCGCGCGATGAGAAAGCCGCCTATTGTATTCTGCGCAAGCAAAAACATCGCCGCCGTCAGCGCCAGGGCGGGGGCTCCAAAGCCCACAGCCATCCCATAGCCAAAGACGGACAGCAGGAGCACCCCTGCCGCCGCAGACAACACTGCTGTCAGAAGGCTCTGCAACATTGAGAAAAGCAAAGGGCCTTCCGCTCCCCCGGTTCCAAAGCTCCCGGCACAGACAGCTATAGCGGCGACAGCAGCCAGCAAAGCAAATATCCAGCCAAAAACACCGGCGCCGCCATCCTGACGGCCTTCAGGCCGGACAGGCAGGGCAAAATAGCGTTTCAGCAGCAACGCGCCCAGGACGCAGGCCAGCACAGCCGGAAGAAGCTGGAACAGAACCCGGATCATCCATACTGCCGAAGAGCTGCTGAACGCCGCCTGTTGAAGGCCCGTGCGGTAAATATAGGTTCCAAGATTGTCGGCCGCTTCATATACCAGAGGGTTATAAAGCTCCGTAACCAGCCCGGCATCCGGCGAAAACAGGTTCATCAGGCCAACCGCCGCCATGACCCCGGTCCCGGCCAGCGCCCCGGAAAGGGCGCTGCGCTGATGCTCCCGGGCCAGCCGCCCGCTGACCGCCGCCAAAAAGGCGGCAAACCCGAAGGTTTTCATTCCAGCCGCCGCCAGATACAGCACCGGGAACCAAGCGGCAGAGACCGTTACCTCCACAGGCAGGATTCCCACAAACAGAACACAGTAGGAAATCCCGGGAAGGAAGGACGGCAGCAGCAAAAGACCCGCCAGCCCGCAGCCAAGCCTTTGGGAACGCACCTGTGCCACTGCCCACCCTGCGAAAAATGCCGGCATCAGCGGCGCCAGGCCCCCCAGAAGGGACTGAACCAGACTGTTGCGGAGCAGCATCGGAAAGGCGCTGCCCCCAAAGACCTGCCGGTAGTGGACAAGCCCGACCCACGGGCTTCCAAAGAGGCCCTGGGCAGGCGAATAATTTTGAAAGGAGAGCAGAAACGTCACAAAAGCCGGGATTCCAAGCAGAACTGCGGCAGCAACAGCCGCAAGAGCAAAGCACAACCAGCCTGCCAAACGTTTTTCTTTCGGATGAACGGTTGTCATGATACGCACCTCCCGCACCGGGCTTACGCGCCGGTGTAGACCGTCATGTACACTGTCGTCCCCACCCCAACGGTGGACTCGATCTTCATCTCATCAGAATACTTCTTCATATTGGGAAGCCCCATACCCGCGCCGAAACCCAGGGACCGCACCTCATCCGGAGCGGTGGACCAGCCTTCCTGCATGGCCTTGTCGATGTCTGCGATCCCCTTGCCGGTATCGGCCAGGGTCATGGTAATCTTATCAGGGGAGACTTCCACGTCGATATGACCTCCGTTGGCGTGGATCACCATGTTGATCTCTCCTTCATAAAGGGCAATGGAGACCTTACGGATCGCCTCCGGCGCCACGCCCAGCTTCCGCAGGTTCTTTTTCACGTTGGAGGAAGCCTCTCCCGCCCGGGTAAAATCGCTTCCATCCACCTCGTATGTCCATTTCAGCGTATTAATCGGTAACCCCTCCCCTGAGACCATTTTCCCAAAGAAGCCCGCAGGCGGTAAACATCCGGTGGCTGGTCTTCAAAAGCACCATTCCCCGCCGCTTAGCCAGGGCGATCATATCCCCGTCCGGCTCCTTGCCGCGGACAAAGACGATGCAGACCATATCCATCATATCCGCTGTCCGCACCACCTGGATGTTGACAAGGCCGGTCAGAAGCACCGCCTGGTTTTTGACAAATGCCAGAACATCACTCATCATATCTGAGCCGCAGGCATCGTGGACCTCTGTGTCCAGATTCTCCTCTCCGCAAATAAGGTCGGCGTCCAGCGCCTGCATTACATCCCGCACATTCATGCTTGATTCCTCCTGGTCATCTAAAAAATCAGATATCCCCCATATTTTCGCTCACATAGGAAGTTTCCCCGGAATCCCGGAAACAAAAGCCGTTCCAGAGGAATTTTCCCAACAGGCAGGCGCCTGATTCAACTTGCCCGCCCAGTTTAGTTTAAGTATAACACATTCTGCCCTTCTGTCAATTTCTTTCCGTCAGGATGTCATGAATTTTGTGAAAATCGTCGGGATTTTCCTCTGAAAATTCAGCACTGCCACTGGAGGCCGCTATTGTTTTCCTGTCAAAAGTCTCTTCTCGCTTTTTGTGTAAGGTCCCCAAAAAAGAAAAAACAGGTTATTCTACAAAGACTATAGTAATTTTCGTCAAAACATGCTATAATACAAGGAAGCACAGAGTGTCTTTTTCCCTGTCCGAAAATGACGTTCCGTTTTTTGCCGCCTCTCCATGCAAATTCCGTCCTTTGAACGGAGCGGATGGATTTATGGACGGCATCGCTTTTGCCGTACTGCTATGTTAAACATTTCACAAGGAGGTCCACGCTATGTCTACCAAAAAAGCCGGTGTTACATTTAAAGGCACGCCGGAGCAGGAAGCCAAGCTCCTGGAAATCATCGCAGCCCACAAGGATCAGGCGGGCGCGCTGATGCCTGTCCTTCAGCAGGCGCAGGAGGTCTACGGCTATCTTCCCATTGAGGTTCAGTCCATCATCGCAGAAGGACTGGACATCCCGCTGGAGGAAGTATACGGAGTCGTTACCTTTTACTCTCAGTTCACGCTGTACCCCAAAGGACAGTACAAAATTTCGGTATGTCTGGGCACCGCCTGCTATGTTAAGGGTTCCGGCGACGTCTATGACCGTCTCCAGCAGAAGCTCGGCATCAAAGGCGGCGAATGTACCCCGGACGGCAAGTTCTCCCTGGATGC
>CAKXAF010000077.1:4962-5330 GCA_934869045.1 uncultured Nitrososphaerota archaeon
ACGACGTGGACGACATCCTGGCGAAATACGAATAAGTTCCAAAGGGGCTGAAATTCATGCAGGAGCTGTCGCTTAATGTCTTGGACATCGCCCAGAACTCCATCCGGGCCGGAGCGTCCCTCATTGCCATCACGGTAACGGAACGCCGTGCGGATGCGTTTTTGGAAATTTCCATTGCCGACAATGGCTGCGGGATGAGCCGGGAACAGGTGGAACGGGTTATGGATCCTTTTTTTACTACCCGGACTACCCGGAGGGTCGGATTGGGCGTCCCGTTTTTTAAGATGTCGGCGGAGGCCACCGGCGGCGATTTTTCCATCGCCTCTGAGTTGGGTTCGGGAACCACCACAACCGCTCGCTATCACACG
>CAKXAF010000077.1:5340-9959 GCA_934869045.1 uncultured Nitrososphaerota archaeon
ACCTTGACATGCTCCCCATCGGGGATATGAACGCCACCATTCTCTCCCTCATCACCATGAACCCCTCGCTGGATTTCGTATATACCCGTTCCCTCGATGAAAAAACCTATATGCTGGACACCCGGGAGCTCAAAGAGGTCCTGGAAGGTGTTCCACTGGACACTCCCGACGTCGTGCTTTATCTGAAAGAGGCGTTGGAGGAGGGTACTGCGGCGATCCTGGAGGGAACGCCGGACACCAATTGAAAGGAAGGAAGATTCTTTATGAAGAGCTTGGAAGAGCTGAAAGCGATCCGCGACCGCGTCAAAAACAGCGTCGATATCCGGGAAGACAATTCCAACAAGATCCGCGTGGTCGTCGGCATGGCCACCTGCGGCATCGCCGCCGGAGCGCGCCCCGTCCTCGCCGCTTTTACCGAAGAGATCGCCAAACGCGGCTTACATAACGTCGCCGTCACCCAGACCGGCTGCATTGGCATTTGCCAGTACGAACCCGTTGTTGAGGTGTTCGACGCCGACGGCAGCAAGACCACCTATGTGAAAATGACCGCAGAAAAGGCTGCGAAGGTTGTAACCGACCATTTGGTCAACGGCAGCGTTGTCAGCGAATACACCATCGGCAGCATCGATATGAAATAAGGAGGCAGCTTCATGTATCGTTCTCACGTACTGGTATGCGGGGGCACCGGATGTTCCTCCTCCAACAGCCAGCAGATCATCGACTCCCTGGAAGCGGAACTCAAGGCCAACGGCCTGGAAAATGAGGTCAAAGTCGTCAAAACCGGCTGCTTCGGCCTGTGTGCCCTCGGCCCGATTATGATCGTCTATCCGGAAGGCTGCTTCTACTCTGAAGTCAAGCCCGATGACGTCCCCGAGATCGTCAGCGAGCACCTGCTCAAAGGGCGCATTGTCAAGCGCCTCCTTTATAAGGAAACCGTCTCTGAGGATTCCGACAAGGTCAAATCCCTGAATGAAACGGAGTTCTATGCAAAGCAGCACCGTGTCGCCCTGCGCAACTGCGGCGTGATCAACCCCGAAAACATTGACGAATACATCGCCGTTGACGGCTATCAGGCTCTGGGAAAGGTCCTCACCGAGATGACTCCCCAGCAGGTCATTGACGTTATGCTGGCTTCCGGCCTCCGCGGACGCGGCGGCGCTGGTTTCCCCACCGGCCGGAAATGGGCTTTTGCGGCTGCCAACAAGGCCGACCAAAAGTACGTCTGCTGCAACGCTGACGAGGGCGACCCCGGCGCGTTCATGGACCGTTCCGTCCTGGAAGGCGACCCCCACGTCGTGCTGGAGGCCATGGCCATCGCCGGCTATGCCATCGGCGCCTCTCAGGGCTACATCTACGTCCGTGCGGAATACCCCATCGCGGTCCACCGTCTGCAGATCGCCATCAAACAGGCCCGGGAATACGGCCTGCTGGGCAAGGATATCTTCGGCTCCGGCTTCGATTTTGACATCGACCTGCGGTTGGGCGCCGGCGCTTTCGTCTGCGGCGAGGAAACCGCTCTGATGACCTCCATCGAAGGCCACCGCGGCGAGCCCCGTCCCCGTCCGCCTTTTCCGGCGGTAAAGGGCCTCTTTCAAAAGCCCACCATCCTGAATAACGTTGAAACCTACGCCAACGTGCCCCGCATCATTTTAAACGGCGCCGATTGGTTTGCCTCCATGGGCACCGAGAAATCCAAGGGCACCAAGGTATTCGCCCTGGGCGGCAAGATCAAGAACACCGGCCTGGTGGAGGTTCCCATGGGTACCACCCTCCGGGAAATTGTCGAGGAAATCGGCGGCGGTATCCCCAATGGCAAGAAATTTAAGGCTGCGCAGACCGGCGGCCCCTCCGGCGGCTGTATCCCCGCAGAACATATGGACATCCCCATCGACTATGACAACCTTATCGCCATTGGCTCCATGATGGGCTCCGGCGGATTGATCGTCATGGACGAGGACACCTGCATGGTGGACATCGCCAAGTTCTTCCTGGAGTTCACCGTTGATGAATCCTGCGGTAAGTGCACTCCCTGCCGCGTCGGCACCAAACGCCTTTACGAGATGCTGGACAAAATCACCCGGGGCGAAGGCACCCTGGAGGATCTGGACAAGATGGAGCAGCTCTGCTACTACATTAAGGCCAACTCCCTCTGCGGACTGGGCCAGACCGCTCCCAACCCCGTGCTCTCCACCCTCCGCTACTTCCGCGACGAGTATGTCGCTCACGTAGTTGATAAAAAATGTCCGGCCGGCGTCTGCAAACACCTGATGCAGGTCACCATCCTCACTGACAAATGTAAGGGCTGCACCCTCTGCGCCCGCACCTGCCCGGTCGGCGCCATCGAAGGCTCTGTCAAGGTGCCTCATGTAGTCAACCAGGCTAAGTGCATCAAATGCGGCGCCTGTATTGAAAAATGCAAATTCGGCGCCATCGTCAAGAAATAAAGGAGTGTGGCTCAAGTCATGGAAATGGTAAATATCAAAATCAATAACATGCCGGTGTCCGTCGCTCCGGGAACCACCATCCTGGAAGCGGCGCATCAGGTAGGGATCCAGATCCCCACCCTGTGTTATCTGAAAGAGATCAACGAAATCGGCGCCTGCCGTATCTGTATGGTGGAAGTCAAAGGCGCCCGCAGCCTGGTCACGGCCTGCGTGTATCCCGTCAACGAGGGGATGGAAGTCTTTACCAATACCCCCAAAGTCCTGGAAGCGCGCCGGAAGAACCTGGAGCTGCTCCTCTCCACCCACAACCGGAAATGCCTGTCCTGCTCCAAATCCGGCAACTGCGAATTGCAGAAGCTCTGCCTTGATTACGGTGTGGACAACGAGTCCGCTTACGACGGTGAACGCATCGAGTACGAAATCGATGACTCCGCTCCGCATATGATCCGCGACAATAACAAATGCGTTCTCTGCCGCCGCTGTGCCGCTGTCTGCCGTAAATGGCAGGACGTTGGCGTCATCGGCGCCAACGAGCGGGGCTTCCGCACCAATATCTCCTGCGCTTTCGAATCTCCTCTGGGCGAGGTGGCCTGCATCTCCTGCGGACAGTGCATCGTTGCCTGCCCCACCGGTGCTCTTTCGGAAAAGGACCAGACTCAGGATGTCCTGAAGCTCCTGTCCGATCCCTCCAAAACCGTCATTGTTCAGACCGCTCCCGCCACCCGCGTCACCATCGGCGAAGCCTTCGGCATGCCCATCGGCACCAATGCAGAGGGCAAGATGGTCGCGGCCCTGCGCCGCCTGGGCTTTGCCAAAGTCTTTGACACCGACTTTGCCGCCGACCTCACCATCATGGAAGAGGCCAACGAGCTGGTCGAGCGCATCCAGAACGGCGGCGCTCTGCCCATGATCACCTCCTGCTCCCCCGGCTGGGTTAAGTACTGTGAGCACTACTTCCCCGAATTCATCCCGAACCTCTCTACCTGCAAATCTCCCCAGCAGATGTTCGGCGCGGTGGCCAAAACCTGGTATGCCAAGCAGTTGGGCATCGATCCCAAGGATCTTGCAGTCGTTTCCATCATGCCCTGCACCGCCAAGAAGTTTGAAGTTGGCCGTGACAACGAATCCGCCGCCGGCGTACCCGACGTAGACGTTGCGCTGACTACCCGGGAATTGGCCCGAATGATCCAGACTGCCGGTCTGGACTTCGTAAACCTCCCCGATGAAGAATACGACGCGCCTCTGGGCATCGACACCGGTGCCGGCCTGATCTTCGGCGCAACCGGCGGCGTTATGGAAGCGGCGCTCCGCACCGCCGCTGACTGGCTTACCGGCGGCAGCGCTTCCGGCGAAGCTCTGGACTTCAAAGAAGTCCGCGGCACCGAAGGCGTCAAGGAAGCCACCTACACCATCGGCGGCCTGACCCTAAAGGTTGCGGTCTGCTCCGGCCTTGCCAATGCCAAGAAGGTCCTCCGTGCAGTCAAAGAGGGTAAGGCGGACTACCAGTTCATCGAAGTCATGGCCTGCCCCGGCGGCTGTGTCAACGGCGGCGGCCAGCCCTTCCAGCCTGCATCCGTCCGGAATTTCACCGATCTCCGCGCTCTCCGCGCCCAAGGCCTGTACCGGACCGACGCCAAGATGGAACTGCGGAAATCCCACGAAAACCCCAGCATCAAGAAGCTTTACGACGAGTTCCTGGAGAAGCCCGGCAGCCATGTGGCACACCAAGTTCTCCACACCTCTTATGTGAAACGTCCGAAGTATTAATGCAATTGCCCAAACCAACCGGCGGCGTGGAACGTCTCACGTTCCACGCCGCCTTTTCCTAAAAATACTGTTTTTAAGAGGAAGGAGGGGCATATGGCACTGATCAAGCATATCCGGCCCGGCTCCATAGATATGACCAGTGGGAGTCCCTACCGGCTGATCGTCCTGTTCTCCATTCCGCTGCTGATTGGCAATATTTTTCAGCAGCTTTATAATATGGTGGATACCATGATCGTGGGCAAGCTGTTGGGGGCTTCCGCCCTGGCGGCGGTGGGCTCTACCGGCTCCATCAACTTTTTTGTCATCGGCTTCTGTATGGGGCTGTGCGGCGGCTTTGCCATCCCGGTGGCCCAGCGGATGGGGGCCAACGAGCCCTCCAAGATGGGGCGCTATGTGGCCAACTCCGCC
>CAKXAF010000078.1 GCA_934869045.1 uncultured Nitrososphaerota archaeon
GCGGATGGTAGTGGTAGTAGATGAGCATATAGGGCTTTTCATAATGAAGGTCCTTGAGCCGGAGCATCAGCCCGGCGTTCACATCCCCCATCCAGAGGGTGTCCTGGTTCAGGGAAACGTCCCACTTCCAGTCCAGCTCCCCCTTCCGGCGTCCGCCCCGCTGCCCCAGGCCCATCCAGTAGGCCGCCGTATCCAGCCGATAGGGGATTTCCAGGGCCAGGCCATCCGTCTCCACGTCCTCCCGGGCGGTGACGGTGATCTGATATTCCTGATACCCGTCGTACTCCATGGAGCCGCGGCAGCGGTATTCCAACCCCCCGGCCGTCCAGAAGGATTCCCAGCTCACAACGCCCTCCCGCTCCCGGGTAAAGGCCAGGGCGCCTTTTGCCCCGGAGCGCACCCCTTTTTCGCCGAAGGAGACACCCTCCGCCAGAACGGGCCGTCCTTTTTGGAGAACGGTTTCCATATTGGGGGCGATCCGGCTTTCCAGCTGGGCCGGAAGGCCGGTTTCTCCGACCAGGACCCGGTTGGCCAGCCCCTGTACGCGGTTCTTTTTCCGCCGCAGCGGGATGTAAGGGGCGGTAACGCCATCGTCAATGGCAATGGTGGAGTCCAGCCAACGCAGCCGGGAATGCCGCCAGGGCTCGCTGTCGCCCCGGTCCTCCAAAACCTCTCCTGCTACGGCGATGCGGATTTTCAGCGGAATCGCCTCCCTCTCCGGCAACTCCAGAAACAGCGTGCCGGAAAAATCGCCGGAGAATTCCTCTGAAAAATCCACCCCGAACCACAGCGGCTGCACCCGTCCGGCTTCCAGCGTCACTTTCTTGGTCATCGCCCGTCCGAAGCAGTCGGTACCGGAAAGGTTGAAACAGTGGGGCTCCGGGAGATCCCCCTCCCAGCGCACCGTCAGCGGGCCAAGCCTTTCCGTCCCTTCCCAGAACAGCGCCGCCTGGAAGGCGTAATACTCCCCTGGCCGGGCCGTTCCGCAGAGCTTCCGCGGCTCCTCCCGATCCAGCCACCGGGCCGGGAGCCGGAAAACGTCGTGTATAGGGTTTTCCCGATCCTCCGCCACCGCCAGCACCCCGTTTTCTCCATGGCGCAGACAGTAGTCCGCTTGCTGTGCCGGGGACATCATGTCCTCAGTTTCCAGCCGCCGGAAGATTTCCCGTTCTTTTTCCATTTTATACGCCACGCGATTCCCGTCCTTCCTCACTCGTTTTCCAGGAAAGAAAGCTATTTTCCTGAAGAAATGCAAAATATTCCCGCAGAAACACAAACTGCTCCCACAGTTCTCCGTCCCGGATCTGTTTTTGCTCCCAGGCGGAAAGTACCGCGATCTCCCAGAGCGTTCTCCGGCCGTCCGCCCAGAAAAGCGGGCAGTTCAGCGCATCGTTCCAGGCGGGCTTCCAACGGCCTCCGGCCAGCTGCGGGTTCGCCGCAAAGGTCAGGCAGCCCGGCACCTCCCGCACCGGGACCCGTGCTCCGCCCATGGCGCGGGCCTCCTCCGGCATGGGGGGGATCGATGCCTCCTCCGGGATGCCCCAGCCTCCGCTGAAGCGTTCCAACGAAGCCAGTGCGCTGCGCCGGGCAAACTCCCGCAGCGGATCCGGATAGGTTTCCAGCCACTCCTCCGGCTCCTTCTGAAGACGGAGCGCCAGCCCGTCGGCCTCGTTTGCTCCCGCCGCCGCCAGCCAAAAGGCCGCCGCCCCCAGCAAAACTCCGTTCCGGTGGAGAACCTCCGGCTCGATCCGCTCCGGCGTGTCCAGGGAAGAGTGGTAGCTGAAGGCCGGCTCGGTGATCATGGCCATCGTCGGGAATCCCCAGGCCGGATCTGCCATAATATTGTCGCTGCCCACGGAAAAGGGACGCTCCTCATAGAAAAACGCCCGTCCCTGGGTTTTCTGCCAATCCCGGACAATTGCCGGGAGAACGATATCCGCAAAGGACCAGTTGGAAATCGGATCGTGCCACAGTCCCAGATGAGCCCGGTCCACTGCTTCCGTCCCTACCATGTCGGCGACAATGCCGCAGAGATGCTTCCGGTCCGGGTGAGCCGTCAGATACCCCATAGACCCGACGCACTCGTAACCCATGACGAAGCGGATACCCCGCCGGGGCTGGGGCAGCGCCCCCCCGGCGACGAGCCGGGTCAGACTGCGGGCCAGCTCTAGGAGCATCGCGCAGCCGGAGCCATTGTCCTCAGCCCCCGGCTCGTACAGGTGGCCGTAGAGCAAAATCTCCCCCGCTTCTGGGTCACTGCCCGGAAGAAGCCCCGAAACCGTGCTGCACTCCCCGTCATAAAAACGGGTATCCACCCGGGCGTACAGCGTTACGGGTCCCTTTTCCATCTCCGCCCGGAGCCGGTTGGCATTCCGCGGGGAAAGGCTGAAGGCAAACAGACCGGTGTCGTTGACCGGGACCTTGAAATCGTTATCCCAGCGGCTGATCTCGTCCAGACCGTCCAGGTTGTCCCGAACCCCAGGATACAGGGGAAAATACTCGCTGAGAATTCCCGCGGCTCCCCCCGAAACCGCCAGGGGGATCAGTTCCCGGGCCGGACGATTGGTAAAAAGGAGCTTCCCCGCAACGCTGGCAGGATCCGCCGCGTCCGGATCCTCCACCCGGAGGACCCCGGCGCGGATGCCCCCCTCCGGCGACGGGGCGCTGTGCATGACCAGGGAGCAGGGAACCTGCCGGTAATCCGCCAGTCGGGTTCCGTCGGGCAGCTCCAGAACCGCCTCGTCTACATCCCAGGCACGGGGGAGGACCCAGTCGCCGTAGGCCGTCCGGCCGTCAGCCGAAAGGGGAAGCCGCTCCACCTGGGAAAGCCCCGCCTCCCGCATCCGGCTTTCGCAGGCCGCCGCCGTTTTCGCAAAGGCCGGGGTGGTGAACCACCGGTCGTTTTCCCAAATTCCCCGCAGATATTCCTGGCACCGCCCGGCATCAAAAGCCTGCTCCAGGACTGGAAAAAGCTCTGTCCAGTTCATCCTGCTCCTCCTACTCTGTTTTCATACGGAAATCCAGCCGCTCAGGAACCGGGTATTCCTTGAGCACCCGTGCCCGGAGGGCGTCATCCTGGGGTACGCCCTCCCGAGCCGCAACCTGGCGCATCCAGAGCTTCACCCAGAGGTCTGACAGGAGGATTTCACCCTCCCGCATATCACTGACCTCCAAATTCCGGCGGGTGAGCAACTCCAGGGCCAGGTCAAATTCCTCCAGCTCAATGGCGGCCTGAACCCGCATGGCCTGCATGCGGCCGTGACGCTGCATCTCCAAGGGAAGGCTGTCGAAAAAGTCCACATACCCGCTGAAATTCTCCGCCTTCAGCAGAGTTTTCCCGCACTCGATGGCTAAGGGGAGAATAGGCAGCAGCCGATACGCCTCCAACATCTCCGCCGCCTCCCGGCCGCTTCCTTTCTCCGCGTCCAGCACAGCCAAGCACCGCAGAGCCCAGCCGTTGGGAGTCCGGTTCTGCGACGTCTGAAAAGCCGTCCGCCCTTTTTCGCCGTTGCCCTGGGCGCAGTACATTACGCCCAGCTGATACCAGGCGTGCCAGTGGTCGCTGCCGTTTTTCACCGCCCGCTCCAGCAGCTCCGTCCACTCCGGCTGGGTCAGATAGGCCGCTGGCGTTTCCTCTGGCTCAATGGCCGGGAAGCTCCCGGTTTCCAGCAGCTGCCGCCAGGGAGCCTGGTCCTCTCCCATGGAATCCGGCTTAAAAAGCGCCTTTTCCCCGGGGAAACTGTCGCCTTCTTTCCGGCGGAGCAGTTCCAGCGCCGCCCAGCCGCTTCCGGCGGACCGCACCGGGGCAGCGGCGTCCAGCTCTTCCCGCATCCTTTCCAGTTCCCGGTTCAGGGTTTCCCGGGGCAGATCCTGATCCAGCTGCTTTTCTACGCTGGTATAGGCCTCGGTCCAATCCGCGCTGTGGACCTTCTCCGGGTCGGCCTCCATGCAGCCATAGGCTTCCAGCCAGTCCCAGCAGGCCCGCCCCGGCATGGGGAGGTGCTCCATCTGGGTGTTGGCCAGTCCGGCCTGAATCTCCAGATACGCCCGTCCCGGCTCGGCCAGGAACTCCTGCCAGTGCCGCCCGCCGGAGCCGCTGCCCCACATAAAGAGCTTCCGCCCCTGAAGCCGGTCGGTGGACGCCTGCACCAGGCCCACGCCCTTTCCATCCAGGGCCGCTTCCCATTTGCGTCCGGCGGCGGGAATGTCGAAAAACAGATCCATGGCCCGGGGAATCCGAGTGGTATAACTGCAATCCTCTCCGTTGTATACCGGCATGGGCGCCTTAGTGAGGATCCGGCTGTAGTCGAAGCAAAAGGCCCGCTCTGCCGGAGCCAGCACCCTGGTGTCCGGGGTCTCATCCACCGCCATGTTGGACCACCAGTAGATGGGGACATCTTCGTCCCGGGTGTTGCACAGCCGGATCCGCACCAGCAGGTAGCGGGAATCCTCCGGCAGGCAAACGTCCAGCTGGTAGCTCACCTGACGGATCCGCTCCCACTCGTACATCCGCAGTACCGGCGTCCCGTCCTTCCGGGCAAGAACGGCGGTGTGGAGGGGCGAAAGGGTATAGGGGGTGTGGCCGGTCATGCCAATGTTCCACTCCACCCCACCGCTGGTCCAGGCGTTTCTCAGGGCCAGGTTGGCCGGCTGAAACACCGGGTTTTCATGGAGCAGGGGGCGCTCCCGGACCTTGTCATACAGCGACCAGAGCTTGCCGCCGTACTGGGGCAGAAATACCGCCCGGAGATACCGGTTTTCCAGCACCGCGCAGGGAAACTCCCGCAGCTTCTTGTACCGGTCGTACTGATCCTGGATGCGATAGGGCAGAATTCCGGAAATCTGCCCGTAGCCGAAATACCGGCGTTCTTCCTCCGGGACCGAGGCGTCAAACTGCACACCGCTGTGGATATCTCCTGCCGGACGAATATCGGGAAGAGGATTTTCCCCGCCCAGCATTGCGCCGGGCATTGTCAGTGTTTCGAAGGACAGAGTACTGGTCATAAAGCAGCTCCTTTTTTTAAAATAAAAATTTTTGATTGACAAAACGGCGGGATACTCGTATAATTTAAACCAAACTTAACCCAGATAGGGGATGCTGCATGTGCAAAACGGAAGAACCGCTTCAGAATTGGCTCAGGACCTGCGCGAACTCGGCGTTCGGGATGGCGATCTGCTCTACGTTCACACCTCTTTGAAACAGATCGGATGGCTGGAAAACGGTCCGCAGACTCTCATCCAGGCGTTTCAGGAGATGCTGGGAGAGGACGGCACCCTGGCCGCACCGACCCATACCCTTTCCTTTCCCGGCCGTGGCGCGCCGCCTTACCGCGCCGGCCAGACGCCTACCGTGCTGGGGGCCGTTCCGGAGGCTCTGCGCCAATATCCCGGTGCCCTTCGCAGCGGCCACGCATCCCATTCCTCTGCGGCTCTGGGCCGCCTGGCGGAATTTTTGACGGCCACCCACGACCCCTGTCACGCTCTGGGGGAAAACTCCCCCCTGTTCCGCATTTACCGCTCCGGAGGACGGGTTCTTCTTCTGGGAGTGGGACAGACGGTGAACACCATGCTGCACCTGGCGGAATCCCTGGCCGGAATGCCTTACGTCCGCCTCCCCTATGACGCCTCCTGGGGTCCCGACACTTGGGAGATCCTGCCGGACGGATCCACGGTCCGGCACACCCAGGTGGAATTTCCCGGATGCAGCGAGGAATTTGACCGGATGGACCAGTTGTTCCGGCAGCACGGCATCGTCCGCACCGGTCGTGTAGGCAATGCCCGCGCCATGCTCCTGGAGGCCGGACCAATGGTGGAGCTGACCGTCGATGCGCTTCAGAAAACCCCCTGGCTGTTCCTGTGCAGCGATGCGGCCTGTCCCTGCTGCCCAGCGCGCCGGGCAGCTCTCGCCGGGCTAGGCATCCAGCTTCCCCGCTAATTCTATCATACCGTATTTCGGAGGAAAAAAGTAGGCCTTAAGCTTAACATTTCTGCTGTTTTTTAAACAACCGGTTTTGACTAGGAGGAGGAATCCGAATGTACCGTCTGCTGATTGTAGAAGATGAGGAATTTCTGCGGAAATCCCTCTGCGTGATGATCGACTGGCAGGGCCTTGGTATCCAGGTCGCCGGAGCCGTGGAAAACGGTGGAGAAGCGCTTCGTTTTCTCCAGGAGCAGGGGATGGAGCGGCCGGTGGACATTGTCCTCACCGATATCCGCATGCCCGTAATGGACGGTCTGGAGCTGGCCGGAGAGCTGCAGAGCCGGTATCCGGGCATCAAAACCGTCCTCTACAGCGCATACAGCGAATTTTCCTTTGCCCAGAAGGGCATTGAATACGGCGTTTCCGGCTATCTGCTCAAGTCCCAGGACGAGGAGGAGATTGAGAATTACTTCCGGGAAATGTGCCACCGAATGCAGAAGGAAGCCGCGCAGCCAAACGCCGCCTCTTCCGGCGATGGCTTTTGGAAAAAGAGGGAGTCCCTCTCCGACCGGCTGCTGGCCGGAGTTTCCACCGAAAAGGCAGAAGCCGCCATACGGGAGGGCGCTTTGTGCAAGCTGGACCTCAGCCGCAGCCCTGCGGCTGTAGCCCTGTTCGAGCTGGATGAATCCGCCATGCTCCGGGAGGAGCTTGGCGGACTGGGAATGCGGCAGCTGCATAAATTTTTGGCTGAGCAGGTCCTGGCACGGCTGGAATGGCAGGGGCTGGGGCAGCTTTTGCAGTTCGGGGAGCCGGTCATTGCCCTCTGGACAGATTTCTCTGCTGGATGGCCTTCCCGGCTGCGAAGGCTGCATCAGGAGCTCTCCGAAGAACTGAAAAGCTTCGAAACCGGCGCGCCAGTCACACTTACCGTCGCAGTAGGGACCCCCTCCCCCAGCCTTTCCGGCCTGCCCGAATCCTGGGAAAAAGCCAGGGAAAGGTTGAGCAAACGGTTTTTCCTAGGTGCGGGCCTAGTGCTTGACAGCAGCTGCTCCCTTTCTGTGGATGGGCCCCAGGAGCTGTCCCCTGCCGAGATCCGCACCGCTCTTCAGGAGGCGGAAACCTTGTGCCGCTGCCGGGATCTCCCAGGACTGCTGGCTTTTTTGGAGAGTCTAAAGCAGAGCTGGAAGGCCCGGGCCGTAACGGACCGCAGCGCGGCCAATTGGTTCGGCGTGAAGCTGCTCTCTGCAGCGGCTTCCTCCGATGTTCCGGAGGAAGCCGCCACCAGCCTAGTTTCCCGAAGCGGCGAGCTGGTCCGGCTCATCTCCCGCTCTGATACCCTGGACAGCCTTTTTGAGCAGCTGAACCTTGCCTGCGGCGAACTTCTGGAAGGCGCTCCGGCCGCCTTTCGCCAGCAGAAAAAGTTGGTGGAAAAGGCCATCCGCTTCCTGCAGGAAAATTACACCTCGGACATCAGCCTGGAACGGACGGCAGCCTATGTCTGCGTCCATCCGGTACACCTGTCGCGGCTGTTCCGCCAGGAGACCGGTCAGACCTTTAAGAACATGCTCACCCAGCTGCGCATGGAGAAGGCCAAGGAGCTGCTTCGAAACCTGGATCTCCGCGTTTACGAAATCTCCGAGTCGGTAGGGTATAAAAAACCCCGCTATTTCAGCGAGCTGTTCAAAGAGGTCACCGGCATGACTCCGCTGGAATACCGTGAGAAATGCTGAGGTGTCCGCCATGAAACAGGAACGCCCGAAAATCAGCCGCCTGCAGGTCAAAACCATCTTTTCCGCAGGAATACTGACGCTGCTCTCCATCCTCATTTCCTTTGTCCTCTATTACGGCGTCTGTTACCGGCTCATCGCTGAACGGGCGGAACAGCTGGACAACATGTTTCTCCAGACTGCCGTGGAGCGAACCAACCGTTATCTGGGAGAGATCGCAAAAATCGTCAACATCGCTTACGGTGATAAAAACCTGGAGCTCCTGCTGAGCTCCGCCGGTGAAAGCTCAGAAAACGCCTACTCCAAAATTTTTGCCCGGAGCGAATATGAACAGCATCTGCGCAATATCATTCTCAACTACGATCAGGTGGAGAATTTTGCATTTTTGGCAGGCGGCACGCTTTCCATTGTGTACGAAAGCGGCAACCTCGCCTACCGCTCCCAAATACAGGATTTTTTGACGCAGAACGCCTCCCGGATGAGCAGTCAAACCCGCCAGTTTTATCTGCTGAATCTGTCCGGAAACCGAAAAAGCAGCATTGCTATTTTCAGTCCGCTTTTTCAGGAAGGCCAGTCCGAGCCATCCGGCTGCATCGTAGCCGTTCTGGGAAATGAGTTTTCCAGGCAGCTGCAGTTTGCCAGCGACCAGATTTATTTGATGGACCAGTTCGGAACCCTCTCCTCCCTCAAGGGAGAGAAAAATGAGCTGCCCTCTGGGGAAGGCCTTCTGGAGCGCGACCTGGTCTTTCCCGGCTGGAGACTGGCCAGCGCCTCCTTCCGGGATCCCATCCTGAAAAATTTCACCCAGCGGCTATGGATCTTCACCGTGGCCGGAGCTTTCTATCTGGTTCTGTCCCTGGCCGTGGCGTGGCGGTTCAGCGGCCGCCTGGTCCATCCTCTGCGACAGATGAACCGTTCGCTCCATGCGCTGTCCGGCCAGCAGGATGCCCGGTGGCGGCAGGATGCCTATCAGGTGGGAACCAAGCGGAAGCGGCTGCATTTCAAGCACCAGCTCATGATTTTTTATATTCTTTTGGTCTCCGTCCCGGTTCTCTTTTCTACAGTCGGGTTCTATTTTGCCACCCAGCAAACCCTGGATCAGCGGATCGGCTACTTTTTCGAGCACCGCGCCAACTTCCTGTTCGACCAGTTGGATCTGACCCTGCGCCGCTACCGCCGCACAGCGGTGGAGCTCGCCTACGACGCCGACGTCCAGGGGTACATGAACGCCGCCGCAGACCAAAAGGCAGAACAGGAGAGTGCCGTCTCCCGCCTGCTCCTTCAGAAGCAGACCCAGGAACAGGGTATTTTGAACATCGCCTTGCTTCAGCCATCCGGAAAGCTGCAGTATTCCTCCTTTTACAGCCGTTCCTTCATCGACTCTGAACGTTATAGCCAACTCATTGGGCTGCTCAGGGAAGACCCCTACCGCCTCTGCTGGAGCATGGCCTACCCCAATACCTTTAACCGGGACTGTATTACCCTGGCGCTGTCCATGTTCTCCATGCCTCCCGGTGAAAACGCAGGAAAATGCGTCGGGTATCTGGTGCTGGATTTCGACGCCACAGAGTTGGAATCCCTGCTGGACAGCTTTGAAAAGCAGGGGCTTTCCCGAATCTTCCTTCTGGACAAAAATCGGAACCCAGTTTTTCCGGATTCCCTGGCTCAGTGGGAAACCCTTCCCGCAGAAATTACCGCCCCCTTCAGCGATAACCGGCAGACCGCCGGCGGCGTCACCCTCATCGAGGAGCCCCTGAGTGATTTTGGCCTGTCCGTCCTCACGGTGATCCCGCGGCAGGAATATCTGCAGGAGCGCTCCTCCATCCTGGTCACCTGTATCGTCATCATTGTGCTTCTGCTCCTGTTATGTCTCTTTTTCTCTTACTTTTCCTCTGTGGCGCTGAGCCGAAGCCTGGAATCGCTGATCCGCTTTGTCAAACGGATCGACAGCACTCGGTTTCAGGATCGATTCCATTCAGCCAGAGGCGACGAAATCGAAGAGCTAGGGGAGAGCTTCAATGAAATGCTGGACCGTCTTGACCAGCTGATCGAGCAGCAGCTGGAGGCAGAGCGCCAGCTGCAGAATTCCCGGCTCATCGCCAAGCAGTTTGAACTAAATCTGCTTCAGTCCCAGATCAATCCTCATTTTCTCTACAATACCCTTAAAACGATTCAGTACATGGT
>CAKXAF010000079.1 GCA_934869045.1 uncultured Nitrososphaerota archaeon
ATGGAGCAGGGCCTGGGCGATGCCCAGACGCCGCTTCATCCCTCCGGAGAGGGACTTGACCCGCTTGTCCCTCTGCTCCTCCAGGTTGACCCGACGGAGCAGCTCCGGAATACGGACAGCCCGGGCGGCCGTGCTCATTCCAGACAGGATTCCCAGATAGTCCAGAGCCTCCGTCACCGTCATGGAGGGATACATGGAAAAATCCTGGGGCAGATAACCGGTGATCTGCCGGATCTCGCTGGCCCGGCGGATGTCCACGCCGCAGACGCTGACGGATCCGTGCCGGGTCTCCAGCAGGGTGGCCAGGGTCCGCATCAGAGTGGTCTTTCCCGCGCCGTTGCGTCCGAGAAGGCCGAACATCCCCGGTCGTATGGTCAGGTTGATGCCTCTGAGCGCCTGCCGGCGGCCGTAGAACTGGTCCAGGCCGCGGATGATGATTTCATTTGCTGCCATTGCTGACACGCCCCTTTTCAGAAAATCCCGGGAGCGCCAAAACAGGCGGCGTCCCTTGGTCTTATCCAAAGGATACCACCTGTTTTTCAACCTTTTATCAACTCCGGCCGGATTTTTCCGGAATCCCCGCCCGGAACCGCGCCGTCACGCAGCCGCCGCCGCTGAGGCTGTTGGCGACCGTCAGCCCACCCCCATGTTTTTCACAGAGAACCCGGCAGATGTGCAGCCCCAGCCCAAAATGCTCCCGGTCCCCTTCGCCGGATTCCTCGTGGTAAAAGGGGTCGGCTGCCCGGCGCAGGCCCTCCGCCGAAAAACCGGGCCCGTTGTCCGCCACCAGCAGCTCCAGCACCGGGCCGCTCATCCGCAGCAGGGCGGCGACGCGGCCTCCGGCGTACCGGGCCGCGTTGGCGGTCAGGTTTTCGAACACCTGGGAAACCGCCCCGGCATCCAGAAAAAGCTGCTCCGGCAGGCCCTCGGCCCGGAGGGTGAAGACTGCCTCCCGCCCCTGACAGAGGATTTTCCCCGCCTCCTCCAGCGAAGCGGCCAGCGCGGCGGCAGCCACCGGCTCCGGATCCACCGGGAGATCCTCCAGCCGCTGCATAGCGCTCATGCTTTCGGTGTAGCGTTCCAAACGCGCCGCCTGGGCGGATATAGCCGCCACCGTGGCCGCCACCTTTTCCGGGGGGAGCTTTCCCTCCGGTAAGTATTTTTCCAGCAGCTCCGTATAACCCCGCAGCACGGTCAGCGGGGTGCGCAGATCGTGGGAGAAGGCCGCGTTGAGGCGTTTGCGCTCCTCGGCGGACCTCCACATGGCCCGATAGTTTTCCTCCAGCGCCGCCCGCATGGTCTCAAAGGAGGAGCAAAGCGCCCCCATCTCATCGGTTCCAAGAAACTCCAACCGGAAGTCCAAATCGTTATCCGCGATTTTCCGCGTTGCCATATGGAGCGCCTCCAGAGGGTTTTTCAGCTTCCAGCGGTAAAAGGCGAAGGCCTCGCCCACTACCGCCCCCGCGATGCACAAGGCCACCGTCAGGGTACCCACGTCCCCGCCGTACCGGTACCAGAAATCCACGTCAGGCGGCAGCATGGTCCCCTCCAGGACCCATGTGGACAGTCCCGGGGCGAACTCAACTTCCGTCAAAAACGGCTCGATGATCGCCTGCCGCAGATCAGAAATCAGGTCGCCCAGGCCAAGGATCGCCGCCACAGCGGCAGCTGCCGTTACCACGGTGCTGAGCACCAGCGCCTTCCGGAGGCTCAGGTCCCGGAGCCATTCCCGAAGGGTTTTCCGTTTCTTTGCTTTTTCCATTATGCCTGCTCCTCCTGACGGAAGGGCTTCCACTTGTACCCCACGCCCCAGACGGTTTCGATGCAGCCCGGAAACCCGGCCTCGGAAAGCCGGGCCCTCAGCCGCCGGATGTGCTCGGCCACTACCGCGCTGTCCCCCTGGCTGTCCCAGCCCCAGACCCGTTCGTAGATCCGCTCCTTGTCAAAGACCTGGCCCGGATTCATGGAGAGCAGCTCCAGAATATCGAACTCCTTTTTGGGGACCGGCACCGGCTTCCCGCCGGAATAGACCGCCCGCTGGCCGTAATCAATGGCCAGATCCCCGCCGAAGCGCACCCGGCTGCTGTCCCGCCGCCGCTCCTCCCGCCGGAGATGGGCGGCCACCCGCGCACCCAGCTCGTCCAGGCTGAAAGGCTTGACAACGTAATCGTCCCCACCGGCCTGAAACCCCCGGATCTTGTCCGCATCCTCCACCCGAGCGGTGAGAAACAGAATCGGGCAGGAGACAAAGTCCCGGATCCGCTGGCAGACTGCCAACCCATCCATCCCCGGCATATTGATGTCCAGCAGGATCAGATCCGGCTGCCGCTCCGCCAGCCGGAGGGCCTCGCCGCCGTTCCCGGCTGTGGATACGGTGTAGCCGTTCAGCTCAAAATAATCCCGGAGCAGCCCGGTGATTCCCTTTTCGTCGTCCGCAATCAAAAGATGCGCCATGCTCCGCGCCTGCCTTTCTTTATCAAAAGGATTTTCTTTTCCATTTTAACACAGAATACCGCAGAATTTTCAACTTTTTATCAACAGTCCGGTGGGAAACGGCAAAAAATCCCCTCCCGCCGTTGTCCCGCTGCAAAAATTGTGCTACAATAAGGACAGCAACCCATCCTGAAGGAGGTCTTCCCCATGCTCACCGGAAAAACCGTACTGCTGGGCGTCTCCGGGGGGATCGCAGCCTACAAGGCCGCCGCCCTCGCCTCGATGCTCAAAAAGCTCCATGCCGACGTCTGCGTCCTGATGACGGAAAATGCCACCCAGTTCATCTCTCCCGTCACCTTTGAATCCCTCACCGGGAACAAATGCGTTGTTGACACCTTTGACCGCAATTTTCAGTTTAACATTCAACATATCTCCCTAGCCAAACGGGCCGACGTGGTGCTGGTGGCTCCGGCCACTGCCAACGTCCTGGCAAAATTCGCCCACGGGCTGGCTGACGATATGCTGACGACCACGGTGCTGGCCTGCACCTGCCCGAAGATCGTTGCACCGGCCATGAACACCCATATGTTTGAAAATCCTATCACCCAGGATAACCTCGCCGCCCTGCGGAAATACGGCTTCACGGTGGTAGAGCCCGCCTGCGGCCGCCTGGCCTGCGGCGACACCGGGGCCGGAAAGATGCCCGAGCCGGAGGAGCTCTGCGACTATGTCCTCCAGGCGATCCAGTGCGAAAAGGACCTGGCCGGGAAGCGGATCCTGGTCACCGCCGGCCCCACCCGGGAAGCCCTGGATCCGGTGCGCTACCTGACCAACCATTCCTCCGGAAAGATGGGCTACGCCGTCGCCCGGGCGGCGGCACGGCGCGGGGCGGCGGTGACGCTGGTCACCGGCCCCACTGAGCTTCCGGCGCCCCGCTTCTGCCAGGTGGTCCCCGTGGTCTCCGCTGCGGAGATGTTCGAGGCCGTCACCGCCCGCTCCGAGGAAATGGACGTCATCATCAAGGCCGCCGCTGTGGCCGACTACACCCCGGCAGTGGTTTCTGCGGACAAAATCAAAAAGGGGGACGGCGAACTGTCCATTCCCCTCAGCCGGACCCAGGACATTCTGGCCTGGCTGGGCGATCACCGGAAACCGGGACAGTTCCTCTGCGGCTTTTCCATGGAGACCCGGGACATGCTGGAAAATTCCCGGAAAAAGCTCCGGAAAAAGCATCTGGACATGATCGCCGCCAACAACGTCAAGGTCCCCGGCGCGGGCTTCGCAGGCGACACCAACGTCCTCACCCTGATCACCCCGGACTCCGAGGAGGAGCTGCCCCTGCTCTCCAAGGATGCGGCCGCCCACCGGCTCCTCGACGCCATCCGGGACCGTCTGGCGCGGTAATGCGCCGGAAAAGAGGATGCCCATGGGCTTCTGGATTTTTATGCTGGTCATGAATCTGCTGATCCCCCTTTCCATGATCGGGATCGGCGCCGTTTTCCGCCGGGCAGCGCCCCGGGAAATAAACCCCGTCTTGGATTACCGCACCGCCCGTTCCATGAAAAACCGGGAGACCTGGGAATTTGCCCATCACCACTGCGGTAAGGTTTGGACGACGGCGGGATGCGTCCTGCTCCCCCTGACCATCGCCGTTATGCTTCTCCTGCCGGGCAGGCCGGAGGACGTTGTGGGACTTTGGGGCGGCGTTGTATGCGGGGTACACACGACCGTGCTCATCGCCTCGATTTTCCCCACAGAAATCGCCCTGCGGAAAAAATTCGACAAAAACGGGCTCCGAAAAATCTCGATGCATTAGGAGGTGCGCCTATCCACCAGGAATTTTTCCGGGAATGCCCGGGCGCGGATACCGCGGTGCTTTTCATTCACGGCATTTTGGAAAGCCCGGACCAGTTTTCCAGCCTGATCCGCACCCTGGGCGAAACCTGTACCATCCGCTGCCTTCTCCTGCCGGGTCACGGGGGAACCGCCCGGGATTTCGCCCACTGCTCCATGGAGCAGTGGCGCGGAGCGGTCCGGCAGGCGGCGGAGGAACTTCGGGGGAAATACCCGTCCCTTTATCTGGCTGGGCACTCCATGGGAGCGCTGCTGGCCCTGGAGGAAACCGCCGGCGACCCCCGGGGAATCGCCGGGCTCTTTCTTATGGCGGTGCCGCTTTTTATGAAGCTCACTCCCTCCGGCGCTCGAAACGGCCTATGCGCCGCCTTTTGCCGGACCCGCCCCAAGAACCCCCTGGCCGCCGCCGCCCGGGATGCGTGCAGCGTCCGGGATTTCACTCTTTCTGCCTGCGCAGGCTTCATTCCCCGCTATCTGGAGCTTTTCGCGGCGGGACGCCGGTGCCGCCCCTTGGCGGAGCGCCTTTCCGTACCCATGCTGGTTTTCCAGTCGGGACAGGATGAATTCGTCCGCCGCCGGTCCGCGCAGCCCTTCCGGCGCAACCCCAGGGCCACCGTCCGGGTTCTCCGGGACAGCCGCCACTATTTCTATCCCCCCGAAGACCGGGAGGAGCTGGGACAGGCTCTGCTCCGGTTTACCGGCGGGCAGCTGCCAAATACTTGTACAGGAGAATTCACGACACCATGAACGATACCGCAAAACTCTTTCTGCCGAAACTCGCCCTTTTCCTCGCGGCCCTGATCTGGGGCAGTTCCTTTTTCATCGTTAAAAACGCCGTCGATGTTTTCCCTCCAAATATCCTGCTGGGAATCCGTTTCACGGTTGGCTGCTTGCTGCTGGCCCTGATTTTCTGGAAAAAACTGAAAGCCATGGACCGTTCCTATTTCTGGCAGGGCAGTATCCTGGGCGTGCTGCTGTTCACCGCCTACTGCACCCAGACCATCGGCATCACCGACACCACACCGGGGAAAAACGCCTTTCTCACCGCCGCCTATTGCGTACTGGTTCCCTTTCTGTTTTGGATCACGGAAAAGCGCCGGCCGGATCTTTACAATTTTGCCGCGGCATTCCTCTGCCTGGCCGGGATCGGCCTGGTCTCTCTAGACGGAAATTTCTCCATCCGCTTCGGCGATGCCCTGACCCTGGTGGGAGCTTTTTTCTACGCCGCCCACATCATCGCCGTGGCCCGGTTCAGCAGGGGGAAGGACCCGGTGCTGCTGACCATCATCCAATTCGGCGCAGCGGCAGTCTGCGCGTGGATCCTGGGACTGGCCACAGAACCCCTCCCCGCCGCCGTGACCCTGGACGCTGTGCTGGGCGTGGCCTACCTGGCGGTATTCGCTACTACCGCCGCCTTGCTGCTGCAGAATATCGGGCAGAAGTACGCCGACCCCTCCTCTGCGGCGATCCTGCTGAGCCTGGAATCTGTCTTCGGCGTGGCCTTTTCCATGGTTTTTTATCAGGAAACGCTGACCTTACGCCTGGGCGCTGGATTTGTGCTGATATTCGCGGCAGTCATCCTTTCCGAGACTAAGCTGTCCTTTCTCCAAAAAAAGTGGTCAACAGCTGAAAAAACGGATTGACACCGCACCCCTGTTATTAAGCTCCACCCTATTTTGTAAGAACGGCGGCGGCGCGCGGATATCCTCCGAAAAGCCGCCGGACACCCAAAGGAGGTTTCGACTTATGGCACAGACACAGTACATCGAAGATGGCGGCCAACTCCAAAGGCCCGCCGCAGAGGCCGGGAAAAAGAACGTTCTCCTCATCGGGGACTCCATCCGCATGGGCTACTGCAAAACGGTGAAGACGCTTCTTGCGGATGCCGCCAACGTTTTTTACCCCGAGGAAAACTGCCGCAGCACCCAGTATACCATTATGTCCCTTCTTACCTGGAGCAGCCTCTGCGACCGGGAAGCCGTGGATCTTGTCCACTTTAACTGCGGCCACTGGGACGCGGCCCACTGGAACGGCGAACCGGTTTCCCTGACCCCGGCGGCCGTCTACGCGGAAAATATCCGCCGCATTGTCTGGCAGCTGCGGAAGCTGTTCCCCAATGCCCGAATCGCCTTCGCCACCACCACGCCCATGAACCCCAACGGACAGGTTGGGGTCAATCCCCGCTCCACGGAGGAGATCCGCGCTTACAATGGGGCCGCCCTGGAGGCGCTCCGGGGCCTGGACGTGGAGGTGGACGACCTCTTCGCCGCCGCAGAGAGCTGGGACGAAACCTGGTACGCCGACTACTGTCATCCCAAAGCGGAGGGCTTTGCCGAACTGGGCGTCGTTGTCGCCGGCTTCCTCCGCAAAATGCTGTAAGGAAATCTGTAACCCCTGAAAAAGGAGGCCTTTTCATGATACGGAAGCTCCCCTTCTGCCTTGCCGTTTTCCTGCTTGCTGCCCTCGCCCTGCCGCTGACGGTTTTCGCTGACATGGGGCCCAAGCCAATGGTCACGGTGCGGTTGGAAAACCCGCCGCAAGGAATCTACTACCTTGACCTGCTGATCGCAGGCGAGGATCAGGACTACGAAAACCTCAGCGATGAGGAACGCGTGCAGCTTGACCCGGATATGCTGGCGGTGCTGGAAAATTTCAGCGGTCCGGACGGGCATCCTGGCCTCGCCGCCGGAACAGGAGTCCCTCTTTTCGGCAAGCTGACCGGCGACCCGGACGGGGACGCCATGATCCACGTCTTCAGCTCTTACGCGGTGCCGAATGAATTCCGCCTGATCCTGGTGAAAGAGGATCAGACGGTCACCCTCTCCGATTGGATCCGCCGAGACACGCTGCAGGTCCATGTCACCTGGGACTTCGTTTCCAATCAGATTTCCCAGCCCGCCCCATTCTGGGCCTATCTGATCCAGCTTCTGGGAACGCTGCTCCCCACCCTGCTCATCGAAGGGGTGCTCCTGCTGCTGTTCCGCTTCCCTCTGAAGGAAAATTGGCTGGTCTTTTTGCTGACCAATCTAGCCACCCAACTGGGGCTTTTCCTCTTTCTGGGCACACAATGCGTCACAGGAAGCTACCTGGCCTACTACTTTGCTCTGATCCCGGCGGAGCTTATCATCCTCGCCGTCGAGCTGGCGGTCTACATTCCCCTGCTGAAGGGAAAAACACGAATCTGGCGGGCCACCTATGCGGTCACGGCCAACGCGGCCAGCTGTGCGGCGGGATTCTTCCTGGCGGAACCGCTGTTCCGTCTGGCAATGAAACTGGTTTAGGGAAAGGCGCGTTATGGAATACACCCTGATCCGCTCCCGCCGCAAAACGCTGGGTCTTGCCATTACCAAAGACGGCGCCCTGGAGGTCCGGGCGCCTCTCCGCCTTCCCCGTGCCGCTATCGATACCTTTCTCATCCGGAAATCCGGCTGGATCCGGGAAAAAGCCGCCCTGCGCCAGGAGCTGCTGCGGGAGAAAGCCCTCTTTCGGCTGGAAGAGGGCGTACAGCTCCCTTTCCTGGGCCGGGAATATACCGTCCGCTCCGGGGGCGGACCCTCTCTGGAGGGAGAATCCCTATCTCTTCCGGGCAGGGATCTTCGCCGGGAGGCAGAAGCCTTCTACCGGGAAGAGGCCCGGCACATTCTGCTGGAAAAGGCCGCCTTCTGGGGAAACCGCATGGGGCTTTTCCCAGAAGGAATCTCCGTTACGGGGGCCAGGACCCGCTGGGGTTCCTGCTCGGCAAAGGGGCGGATAAACTTTTCCTGGCGGCTGCTCCGTGCGCCGGAAGAAGCGGTGGACTACGTAGTGGTACACGAGCTGGCCCATCTGCGGCAGATGGATCACTCCTGGCAGTTCTGGGAGATTGTCGCCCGGATCCTCCCTGACTGGAAACGCCGCCGCGCCCTGCTGACCCCCGTTCAACGCCGCCTGGAGGCGGAGGGCTGGAACGGCTGACCCTCCGGGCGTTCCCAGGCAGATTTACACCTTCCTCTTTTTGTCACAGAAAGGATCCTTACAATGGAAGACACCCCCCGCTCCAACCGTCTGCACATCGCCTTTTTCGGGCGCACCAACAGCGGAAAATCCACCCTTCTGAACACCCTGGCCGGACAGACGGTTTCCATCGTCTCCGACGTCTCCGGCACCACCACTGACCCGGTCTACCGGCCTATGGAACTGCTCCCCATCGGCCCGGTTGTGCTCATCGACACCGCCGGCCTGGACGACCGCTCGGACTTGGGACACCTGCGCACCGCCAAAACCCGGGAGGTTGCCCGGAAAACAGATCTGGCCGTCCTGGTAGTCTCTTCCCGGACCACAGATTTTTCCGAGGAGGAGCAATATCTCTCCCTCCTGCGGGAGCATGCGGTCAAAACCGTCTGCGTGGTCAACCGCATAGACGGCGGTACCGCTCCGGAGCTTCCCTTCGATCTCCCGGCCCTCTCCCTGGACGCCCGCGCTCCGGAGGATATGCCCAGCCTCAAAAAATTCCTGATTGACAATGCAGATACCGACTTTGAAATCCCCTCCCTGACCGCCCACCTGGTGGAGCCCGGCGCACTTGTGATGCTGGTGATGCCCCAGGACATCCAGGCTCCCAAGGGAAGGCTGATCCTCCCCCAGGTCCAGGTGACCAGGGACCTCCTGGACCGGCGCTGCCGGGTCCTTTCGGTGGTTCCCGATGGGATCCGCCCGATGCTCGCCGCGCTGAAGCAGCTGCCGGATCTGGTCATCACCGACTCCCAAGTGTTCCGGCAGGTCAACGAAATTCTCCCCAAAGAGGTACCTTTGACCTCCTTTTCGGTGCTGCTCTCGGAGAACAAGGGGGATATCCGCAGCTTTCTGGATGGCGCCAAGGCCATCGACCGCCTCTCCCCCGGTGACCGCGTGCTTATCATGGAGTCCTGTACCCACCATCCCCTGGCCGGCGACATCGCCAGGCAGAAGCTCCCTGCCTGGCTGGAACAGTACGTGGGCGGGAAGCTGCAGACCGATGTGTTTTCCGGCCCGGGTTTCCCAGCAGATATACGGGACTACCGGCTGATCCTTCACTGCGGAGGCTGCATGCTCAACCGGAAGAACCTCCTCTCCAAGATCAGTGAGGCGCAGAAGTACGGCGTACCCATCACCAATTTTGGCATCGCCATCGCCCACATCAACCGGATGCTTGAACGCATCTGCTGGTGAGGATTATTCGCCGGCCTGCGGAAGGTGCGCTGCATCATGCAGGCCGGCATTCCCATTCCCAGACAGAGCCGGCCGGAAACATCTCCTTTTTCCTGGATTTTTCTTCATTTTTTCCCGATAGCCCCTCTTTTGCCGTGAGGCGGACCAGTGGCCTTTTGGGAGCATAGGATAGGGTACTCTAGAAGAAAGAGGTGTTCTTCCTATGGAAAGACCTGTGGAAAAGCCCGATCTGCCATGCGTCTGCCTGGACAGCTTACCGCTTGCTATGGCCTATGTGCCGATGCAGCGGTGGGGCGAACTCTACACAC
>CAKXAF010000080.1 GCA_934869045.1 uncultured Nitrososphaerota archaeon
GGTCCGAAGGGCCGCCTCTTCCAGCGAAAAACGGATGCCGCTGCGAACCAGCGGCTCATCGTCCACAATTAAAACAGTCAGCACAGCCATCCTGTTCCCGTCCCCTTTCTTCTTCGTTAGGTTGTTTCTTTCCCGTCCCCATCCGGTTTTTGTCTCTGCGCAGGGATTCGAACCTGAATTTGCGTGAAATCCCCGAAAGCGCTGTCCAGAGAGAGCCCGTATCCATCCCCGTAAAACAGGCGCAGCCGCTCCTGAATATTTCGCAGCCCGATTCCAAAGCCCTCCCCCCGAACCGCGCCTGTCTCATCAAAAACATAGGCACGCAGCCTTGCCAGCACGTCTTCCGGAATACCGACGCCGTTATCCCGGATGGTAAAAAGAACGTCCCTCCCGTCCAGCCGTCCCGTAATCTCCAGGCGGTAAGGTCTGGTCATCTGCTCCATGCTGTGGCTGATGGAGTTTTCGACAATGGGCTGCAAAATGAATTTCATGGTCCACAAATTGAGGATTTCTCCGTCAATGACGTAAGACACATCCATCCGGCTGCCAAAACGCACCCGCTGAATATCCAGATAATTTTGGATATGTGTGATCTCATCCCGAATCGCTGTGACCTGTGCTCCATCCCGGTTGGTATTATAACGAAACATGTCACTGAGTTTTTCCACCATGGAAACAACGCCCCGGCGATCCCCCTGCTGTGCCAGTACCTTGATGGATTCAAAGGTGTTAAACAGGAAATGAGGATTGATCTGCTTCTGGAGGGAGTCAATCTCAGCTCTTTTGCGCAGGATCTGATTCTGCCGCACCGAGAGGGCCATGGAGTTGAAGGAATCGACCAGCTCTTCAACCTCGTCCTCGGCCTCCAACTCGATCCGGGTGGCGAACTCGTCCCGCTCCGCCTGGTGGATGAACCGGATCACCTCGCCCAGCGGCCGGATATACGCTTTTGCCGTAAAACGGGCCGCCACAATCAGCAGCAGGATCGTTGAACCCGCTGCCACGCCAACCCAGATCACAAGGCTGAACATCTGCGCCTTGGCGTGCTGTTTTTCGGTAAACGCTACGAAGCGCCACCCCGTAGATTGGGAGGTTGTGGCGGAATAGTAATAGTTGGGATTGCGGTCGCTGGCAAAACTGGAGGAATCCCCTAACTCCGCCAGCAGTTCCTCCAGGCTGAAGTTCCCTGCAAATCGCTGGGGGTTGGAATTGTAGGCCACCTGTCCCTCCGGTGTCAGAATCATCAAAAAGCCGTTGGTCTCAAAGGAGGTGCCCTGGATCATCTTGTTCAGGATTTCCTTATTGACCGAGGCCAGGACATATCCTTTGGTTCTCCAGCGATAGATGTCACGTACCCGCATCGCATAGGCAAAGCTCTCCTGTCCCGCGGAGGGCGTCACAAAATCCGAAACCAGCATCGTCCCGCCCGGGCTTCCCTCCAGGCCCTGGAACCAGGACTGCCGGTCGATCCCCCGCACCGCATAATTCCCCACGATGTCCTGTGGATTGGAAGACATGATATACTGCTTGTCTGTGACCACAACATAGACATGGATTCCTTCAAAAAAGGTGTTAATGTTTTTGAGATAGTCGTATGCATCCCGATACACCAAATAGGATTCATATCCGCTGCTATTTCCGGCAATCAGGCTCTGTACAGCCTTCTGCCGTTCGGTGCTCATTACCGTGTTTTTCAGAATGTCAATGTATTGGTCGAACACATTGACCGTCTGCCGGGCCTGGTTGTCCAAAAGGACTTTTGCATCATCATACAACAGTTTCCCGGAAATCGAAGAAACGATGATGCCCAAAGAAAGTACCAAAAGCAAGCCAATCGCCACGATTACGGCAAATAGTTTGTTGGCCATGCCCCTTGGAGTCAACCGTCTTACAAGGTTCTTCCATGCGCGCTTCCAGCCGCCCTGCATCTGCCCACCTCCGTCCGCTTTCCTTCCGGCGCTTCCCCGACAAATTTTTCCTTTTCCGACAGAAAAGCCACTTACGGAGATATTATATCATGAAATCCTCCAAAAAGCCAACCCGCGTTGCAAGATTTCTTTCTTCCCAGCGCCGGAAATCAAAAACCGTGCAGCTGAAAAAGCGCATTGCATTTTCAGCTGCACGGTTTTTGATTTACAGGGGCTTACGCGGCCTTGCGGCCTTTCCGTTTCTTTCCGATTTTTTCCAGCAGTCTCTCTCCCCCCTGGATGCCCCGCTCCATCCATTGGAGGATGGCAGGTGTGAGCAGCGCCACAGCCAGCAGGAAGATGGTCTCCCGAAACCCAATATCCACCAAGTCAAAAAACGCCGGCATGGTAAACAGGATTCCAAAGAACAGCAGAAACATCGTATAATAAACGGCCTTCCGCAGCAGTGTCTGGAGCGGGAAGACCCGCCCAATCATAAACAGCCCGGTGATCCCGGTCGCCAGCATGCAGATCGTTGCCCGGGCTTCCGCTGAGGCCTCCAATGCCCAGCAGACAACAGTCGACGCCGCCACCTGCAAAACCACAGCCAGCGCCCCGGCCGCAGCCTTTCGGAATACCGTCCGGAGGAAGTCCCCCTGTATCCGGCTGTAGGTAGGCTCCAGGGAGAGGATGAAAGAAGGAATCCCCACGGTGCAGGCCCCGATAACCGTCAGCTGAATCGGCACAAAAGGATACGCACTGCCGGTGATGAGGCAGAACAGCGTCAAAATCACCGAAAAGATCGTCTTGACCAAAAACAAAGAGGCGGCACTCTGGATGTTGTTGATGACCCGCCGTCCCTCCCGAACAATATACGGCATGGAGGCAAAGTTTGAGTCTAACAGCACCAGATTGGAGCAGTCCTTGGCCGCGTCGCTGCCCGCGGCCATGGCGATGCTGCAATCCGCTTCCTTCAAGGCCAGGACATCATTGACGCCGTCCCCTGTCATGGCAACGGTGTGCCCCTGGGCCTTCAGCGCCTGGACGATGGCTTTTTTCTGCTCCGGCGTCACCCGCCCGAAGATTCGATAACGCTCCACCGCCGCGCGGATGGACTCCGGCGTCCGGAGAACCGTGGCGTCGATGTAGGACTCCGCCCCGGGCAGGCCGGCTTTCCGCGCGATGCTGGATACTGTGGCTGGGTTGTCCCCGGAAATGACCATGAGGCGCACATCCTGCTTCTGGAAAAATTCCAGCGTCTCTCGGGCGTCAGAACGCACCACGTCGCTGAGCAGGATCAGCGCGCAGGGTCGCAATCCCGCCGGAAGGCCCATCTCCGGCAAATTTCCCGGCGCACGGGCCACCGTCAGCACCCGAACGCCCTCCTTGGCGTACGCCTCCACCCGGGCGCGCAGGGCCGGCTCTCCCTCCGGGAATAAAAATTCATAGGCTCCCATGAGGTAGGTTCCCGCTCCCTCAAAAACCGCGCCACTGTATTTCCGCGCGGAGGAAAAAGGGACTGTCCGGAGGGCCTTCCGCTGTACTCTGGCTGGGAACCGCTCCCGGACCGCCAGAAAGGTAGCGTTGTCGTCTTCCAAAGCGGCGGTCAGATCCCCCATAACTTCCTCCAAAGGGAACCCCTCCTCCAGGAGGACCGTACCCTCCACGGCCATCCTGCCTTCGGTGAGGGTACCGGTTTTGTCCAGGCACAGGACATCCACCCGTGCCAGTGTCTCAATGCAGAAAAGCTCGTGGACCAGGGTCTTCCTCCGTCCCAAATTGATGACGCCCACTGCAAGCGCGATGCTGATGAGCAGCACCAGCCCCTCTGGGATCATCCCCAGCACCGCTGCCACGGTGTTGACAATTGCGTCGGAGATTTCCGCCCCAGCCAAAAAGCGCTGGCTGCAGAACAGCCCTGCCCCCAGGGGAACAATCAGGATGCTGACCACTTTCAGAATCACATTGATGGCCTTTTGCAGCTGAGAGGGATGCTTCTTCAGGACCTTGGCCTCGCTCATCAGCTTATAGGAAAAATTGTCTGCTCCCACGTGCTCCGTTTCCACCGCGGCCCTTCCGGAAACCACAAAGCTGCCGGAGTATAGCCGATCCCCCGGATGCTTGACAATGACGTCGGACTCACCTGTGATCAACGCTTCGTTAACTTCCAGGCTACCCTCCCGTACGATGGAGTCCGCGCAGATCTGGTTCCCAGCCGACAAAAGCAGGATATCCCCCAGCACGACCTCCTCGATCCCGATCTGCCGTTCCGCCCCATCCCGCCGGACGGTGGCCTTGGCCGCGGAGATCAGGGAGAGCCGGTCCCAGGTCAGCTAGGCCCGCATTTCCTGGAATATGCCAATGGCGGTGTTGCAGACGACGATACCGATAAAAGCCGCATTTTTATAGGACCCCACCGACAGCACCAGAATGGCCAGGATCAGGTTGATCAGATTGAAAAACGTCATCAGATTGTCCCGGAAGATCCGCCCGGTGCTCTTGCTGATGCGGTTCTCCTGCTTGTTGAAAAGCCCCTGCTGAAGGCGTTCCTCCACCTGAGCCGTTGTTAACCCCTGCCCTGCCGGGGTATCTGTTTGCCCGTTCATAACCAGACTCCTTTTTGTTTTCTTCCTGAAGAAAACGATATTGGGGGTGTTGCGCCTTCAACACGCGGCAGGGGCCGCCGCAAACGGTGGATTTCACCGGCGGCGGCCCCTGAAAGGCTGCTCATTTGTGCGCGATGAGGCTTTCGCCGTCCATCTCAGAAGGCTTCGGCAGGCCCATAATATCCAGCATGGTGGGGGACAGATCCGCCAGGCGGCCGCCCTCCCGCAGCTCGCAGGGATATCCGGCCACGATCAGCGGGACCGGGTTTGTGGTGTGAGCGGTAAACGGGGAACCGTCGGGCTCCATCATCTTTTCCGCATTGCCGTGATCTGCTGTGATCAGCGCGGCGCCGCCAGCCTTGAGGATCGCGTCCACCGTCCGGCCCACGCAGGCATCTACGGCCTCCACTGCCTGAACAGCTGCGGCTTCGATGCCGGTGTGTCCCACCATATCGCAGTTGGCGTAGTTGAGGATGATCATGTTGTACTTGCCCTCCTCAACGGCCTTGACCACCGCGTCGGCAACCTCGTAGGCGCTCATTTCCGGCTTCAGGTCGAAGGTTTCCACGTCGGGGGATTTAACCAGGATCCGGTCTTCACCGGGGAAGGTCTTTTCCTCGCCGCCGTTGTAGAAGAACGTCACATGGGCGTACTTCTGCGTCTCGGCGATGCGCAGCTGGGTCAGTCCCTGCTTGCTGATATATTCCCCCATGGTCATGGTCAAGGCTTCCGGCGGGAAAGCGACCTCCACGTTGGGCATAGTGGCGTCATACTGCGTCATGCAGACGTAACGCAGAGGGAAGAAGCCGTTCCTGCGGGGAAATCCGTTGAAATCCGGATCCACGAAGGCGCGGGTAATCTGCCGGGCACGGTCGGGGCGGAAGTTGAAGAAGATCACGCTGTCGCCCGCCTGAATGGTCCCGTCCTTATCCAAAACGGTAGGGACTACGAATTCGTCGGTAACGCCTTCCTCATAAGACTTTTTGATTGCTCCCACCGGGCAGCAGCCCTCGACGCCTTCGCCGTACACCATGGCAGCATAGGCTTTTTCCACCCGGTCCCAGGCGTTGTCCCGGTCCATGGCGTAAAAGCGGCCCATGACCGTGGCGACCTTACCGGCGCCGATACGGGCTAGCTCCTTAACCAGCTGGTCCATGTAATCCGCGCCGGAGGTAGGCGGCACATCCCGGCCGTCCAGCAGCGCGTGGACATAGATCCTTTCAACGCCCATATCCTTCGCCATTTCTATAAGCCCGAAAAGATGCTCAATATGGCTGTGAACGCCGCCGTCAGACAGCAGACCGATCAGGTGAAGGGCCTTGCCGTTTTTGACGCAGTTTTCCATGGCGCCCACCATGGCGGGATTCTGCCGGATAGTCCCTTCTTTGATGGATTTGGAGATCTTGACCAGCATCTGGTAGACCACCCGGCCCGCGCCGATGTTGGTGTGGCCCACCTCAGAATTGCCCATCTGTCCATCGGGCAGGCCTACGTCCAAGCCGCTGGCCCCGATAAGAGTATGAGGGCACTCAGCAAAGAGCTTATCCAAGTTGGGCTTTTTCGCTTCAGCGATGGCGTTGCCCCGGCTGTCGGGATTGTAGCCAAAGCCGTCCATAATAATCAATGCAACTGGTTTTTTCATGAAATTTTCCTTTCCGCGGAGCGTGTCCGGACAAATTCAGCCTTTGGTGGCGGCGTCGACGATGACGGCAAAGTCCGGAGCCTTCAGGGAAGCGCCGCCGATAAGGCCGCCGTCCACGTCAGGCTGGGCGACCAGTTCCGCCGCATTCTTGGCGTTCATGGAGCCGCCGTATTGGATGGTAATGCCCTCCGCAGCCTCACAGCCGTAAAGAGCCTTGATGGTGGCGCGGATCACGGCGCAGACTTCGTTGGCCTGCTCCGCGGTGGCAGTTTTGCCGGTGCCGATGGCCCAGACCGGCTCATAGGCGATGATGACGTTCTTCAGTTCCTCAGCGGAAACGTCCTTCAGAGCAATCTTGGTCTGGAGGGCGACCAGCTCGCCGGTGATGCCGTTTTCCCGATCCGCCAGCATCTCGCCGACACAGAGGATGACCTTCAGCCCGGCAGCCAGAGCGGCTTTGGTGCGCTTGTTGACGGTGGTGTCGGTTTCGCCGAAGTACTGACGGCGCTCCGAGTGGCCGATGATGACGTACTCCACGCCCATCTCCGCCAGCATATCCGCGGAGATTTCTCCGGTAAACGCCCCGGACTTTTCAAAGTGGCAGTTCTGTGCGCCGACCTTGATGTTGGAGCCTTTCGCAGCATCCAGAACCGTCTCCAGGTTGGTGAAAGGCACGCAGGCGACAACGTCGCACCCGGCATTGGCCACCAGGGGCTTCATCTCCTCGATGAGGGCCTTGGCTTCGGGGCGGGTTTTGTTCATTTTCCAGTTGCCGGCGATAACGGCTTTACGGACAGCTTTTTTCATGTCAGATTACTCCTTTTCAACAGATCCGGGCGGGGATTTCCCGCCCAGGCATTCTCTGCATAAACCGCAAAAACAGCGGGAGCCAAGCAAACTCCCGCCGTTTCGGCATGTTTTCAACCTTCTCCCGACCGGACAGCCGCCGGGAGGAACACAGGCGGGTTAGTCCTTATTGTTCAGGCAGGCGATGCCAGGGAGCTCCAGACCTTCCAGGAACTCCAGAGACGCGCCGCCGCCGGTGGAGATGTGGGTCATCTTATCGGCAAAGCCGAGCTTCTCCACCGCCGCAGCAGAGTCGCCGCCGCCGATGATGGAAATCGCGCCGGAATCCGCCACAGCCTTGGCCACCGCCACGGTACCGGAAGCAAAGTGCTCCCACTCAGAAACGCCCATGGGCCCGTTCCAGACCACAGTACCCGCGCCGATCAGGCTCTTGGAGAACAGCTCCTGGGTGGTCGGCCCAATATCCAGACCCATCCAGCCGTCCGGGATCGCATCGGAGTAAATCCGCATATAGGGGGTTTCGGGATTGTACTCGCGGCCCACGATGTTGTCCACAGGAATAATGAAGCTGACGCCCTTGGCGCGGGCTTTGGCCATCAGATCACGGGCCAGATCCAGCTTATCTTCCTCGCAGATGGAGGTGCCGGTGGAGTTGCCCATGGCGCGCATGAAGGTGTAGGCCATCCCGCCGCCAATGATGAGCGTGTCAACCTTGTCGATGAGGTTATTAATAACGCCGATTTTGTCAGAAACCTTAGCGCCGCCCAAAATCGCAACAAAGGGGCGCTTGGGATCTTCCAGCGCCTGCCCCATAATGGAGATTTCCTTCTGGATCAGGTAGCCGCAGACCGCGGGGAGGTAGTCGGCTACACCAGCGGTGGAAGCATGGGCGCGGTGGGCGGTACCAAAGGCGTCGTTGACGTAGATTTCCGCCATGGAAGCTAACTCTTTGGCAAAGGCAGGGTCGTTTTTCTCCTCTTCCTTATGGAAGCGGACGTTCTCGAGAAGCATCATTTCGCCGGGCTTGAGAGCAGCGGCTTTGGCCTTGGCGTCCTCACCGATGACGTCGGATGCCATGGCGACATCCATGCCCAGCAGCTCAGAGAGCCGGGCAGCCACAGGGGCCAGGGAGTACTTCATGTTGAACTCGCCCTTGGGGCGGCCCAGATGGGAGCAGGCGATAACAGCAGCGCCATTATCCAGCAGATATTTCAGGGTTTTGATGGATTCACGGATGCGCTTGTCGTCCGTGATCTTCCCGTCGGCCAGCGGGACGTTGAAATCGCAGCGGACAAGGACTTTTTTGCCCTTTACATCGATGTCCTCAACCGTTTTTTTGTTGTAAGAGGTCATGTTCGTCATCCTTTCAATTTTTATCTGATTTGTTAAAGATCAAACAATCTCTACCTTATTTTATCGCATATTGGAGATTTTTTCAAGAGGATTGACACAAAATTTATCCAGTAAATCCGCCGAAAGGGAAATCGATTTTCCCTCACTTCCGGTCATTTTCTCCAAAGCGCGGTCTTCCTATTTCTTCAGCTTCTCCTTGATGATGATTCCGATGATCCGGTACCCGGCGTTGATGCTGATGGCGGCGCCGGCAGTCGTGGTCATGCTGCTGGCATATCCGAAGGCCTTCCTAGCCTCCGCGTCCATGGTGTCGATGTATTCCTGCACAGAGCCGCCGATGATGCAGTATGGCGTGTGAGGAATCATTCGCTCCTGAGCAATTTTGAGGAGGGCCGGGATCACCGCCTTGTCCCCCCGGACCTTGGCCACCGTCTTGGATTCGCCGTCCTCAAAGGTAATGATGGGCTTGAGGCCCATCAGCTCTCCCACAAAGGCTGCCGCACAGCCGACGCGGCCGCTGCGCTTGACAAATTCCAGCGTATACGGCGCAAAATAGATCCGGCAGCTGGCGAACCAGTCCTCCAGATAAGCGACAATTTCCGCCGGAGAAGCTCCTTTTTCCGCCTTTTTTGCCGCTTCCACTACCGGATATCCATATCCGATGGTGTAGCTTTTCGAATCCACAATGTGAATGGAGAAGCCTTCTTTTGCCTCCGGGTGCGTCTCAAAAAATTCTTCCCGCGCCATCAGGGAGTTGCTATAGGTGCTGGATCCTTTGGAATTGATGGAGGTGTAGATCAGGTCCGTGTACCCTTCCTGCCAGATCTCCTCATACGCCTCCAGGAACTGCATCGCCGTATACTGCGCGGTGCTGGGGAGTTTCGGACTGGTGGCGAGGATCTGATAAAACTCCCCATTGGTAAAGTCCTTGCGCTCCGTGTAGCTTTGATCGCCCACGATGATTGCAAAAGGCAGGATGCGGATGCCATAGCGCTCCTCAAGTTCCTTTGGAATATCGCAGGCTGAATCGGTCACGATCTTGATTTTTCTCATGTTTTTCCCATCCTTATGTAAGATCCGCGTCATCCCAGTGCAGCCGGTGCAGGCTGCCGCAGGTCTCCAGATCAGGGTATCCCCACTGCCGCAGGGCCTCATAAACGCCGATGGCTACGGAATTGGAAAGATTCAGACTCCGCACCTCGGACTTCATCGGAATCCGGACACAATCATCGGGATGAGCCTTTAAAAGCTCTTCTGGCAGTCCCGCGTCCTCCCGGCCGAACACCAGGAAGGCCCCATCCGGGTAAAGGGCATCGGAATGGATCTTCCGCGCCTTGGTAGAAAAGAAAAAGTACGGCCCCGGGCAGCGCTCCGCAAACTCCTCCCAGCCGTCATAATAGGTGATGTCAAGGAGATGCCAGTAATCCAGTCC
>CAKXAF010000081.1 GCA_934869045.1 uncultured Nitrososphaerota archaeon
CTGTAAGCCGGTGACGGGAGAAGTGGTATTTACCACAGCGATGACCGGTTATCTGGAGACATTGACGGACCCCAGCTATTATGGGCAGATGGTGGTGCATACGTTTCCCTTAATAGGAAATTATGGGGTGATCCCCGCTGATTTTGAGAGCAAAGGCCCCCATGTTTCCGCTTATATTGTCCGCGAATGGTGTCAGACTCCCTCGAATTTCCGCTGTGAAGGGGATCTTGACACTTTTTTAAAGAAAGCGGGCGTTGTAGGCCTTTACGGCATTGACACTCGGGCTCTGACCCGGATCATCCGGGAACACGGCGTTATGAATGCCAAGATCGTCACCAGTCTGGAGAAGAAGGACGCGGCAGTGGAGGAGGCAAAGGCCTACGCAGTCCGGGGCGCCGTGGCGGCAATGAGCTGCAGGGAACCGGAGACAATTACGCCGGATGGCGTTCAGTACCGGGTCGTACTTTGGGACTTCGGCGAGAAGGAAAACATCCGCCGGGAACTGCTCAGCCGGGGCTGCGAGGTGACGATGGTGCCTTATGACACCACCGCAGAGGAGATCCTGGCCCTGGACCCCGACGGTATAATGCTATCCAATGGCCCCGGTGATCCGGCGGAGAACACCGGCGTTATCACGGAGCTGAGAAAGCTCTGCAAATCGGGCAAACCCATTTTTGGTATCTGCCTGGGGCATCAGCTGACCGCCCTGGCTCAAGGCGCGAGGACGGAGAAACTCAAATACGGCCATCGGGGCGCCAATCAACCTGTGGAGGACACTGCTACCGGACGGGTCTACATTACCAGCCAGAATCACGGCTACGCGGTGGTGGCAGAATCCCTGCCGAAGAACGCCAACATGCGCTTTGTCAATGCCAACGACGGCACCTGCGAGGGCGTGGATTATCTGGACGCGCCGATCTTCACGGTCCAGTTCCATCCAGAGGCCTGTGCGGGTCCCCAAGATACTGCTTTTCTGTTCGATCGGTTTTTGGACAGCATGGAGAGTTACAAAAAATAAAGATAGAGCCCCCATTCTGCGAGCGAGAGAAGAGAAATAAAAAGAGGAGGAACCAGCTAAGTGAAAAATGAATTGGTCATCATCCTGGATTTCGGTGGGCAATATAATCAGCTGATCGCCCGGCGGGTGCGGGAGTGCGGCGTCTACTGCGAGGTCCATCCCTATACCACTCCCGTCTCTGAGCTGAAGGAGAAAAAACCAATCGGCATCATCTTCACCGGCGGCCCGGACAGCGTCTACCGGGAAGATTCGCCCAAAGTGGATCCGGTGGTCTTTGACTGGGGCGTACCCATTCTGGGCATTTGCTATGGCTGCCAGCTGATGTCCCAAACCCTGGGCGGGCGCGTCACCGCGGCTCAGGATGACACCGCCCGGGAATACGGCAAAACCACCACCTATTATAACACCTCCTGCCGCCTGTTCGACGGGCTCCCTGAGCAGGGTGTATCCTGGATGAGCCACGGCGACTACATGGCCGCTATCCCTGCGGGCTTTACTCTGGAGGCTCATTCCGACGCCTGCCCCAACGTGGCCATTGCCGATGAGAAGCGAGGCTTTTACGGCGTCCAGTTCCACCCGGAGGTCAACCACACGGAAAACGGCGCGCAGATGATCCGCAATTTTCTCTTTAAGGTCTGCGGCGCCAAGGGCGACTGGACCATGGAGGATTATTGCAGGTCCACTATCGCCCGGCTGCGGGAGGAGATCGGATCCAGGGGACGGGTGCTTCTGGCTTTGTCCGGCGGCGTGGATTCTTCTGTTCTGGCGGCGCTGCTGGCCGAGGCCATCAGCGACCGGCTGACCTGCATTTTTGTGGATCACGGCCTTATGCGCAAGGACGAGGGCAGCGAGGTGGAAAACGCCTTCCGGAAATGGGATGTCCGCTTCGTCCGGGTGGACGCGGAGGAGCGCTTTCTGAGCAAGCTCGCCGGCGTAGAGGATCCTCAGGAGAAGCGCCGCATCATCGGCGCGGAGTTCGGTTATGTTTTCCGGGATGAGGCGGAGCGCTTCGGCATCACCAATGAGGATTTTCTGGCCCAAGGGACCATCTATCCTGATGTCATCGAGTCCGGAAAGGGCGACGCCGACGTCATCAAGAGCCATCACAACCGGTTGCTGCCCCCTGAGGTAGTTGCCCGGTTCAAAGGTGTGCTGGAGCCGCTGGACCTGCTCTTCAAGGATGAGGTGCGGGCCTTGGGCCGGGAACTTGGCCTGCCGGAATACCTGGTCATGCGGCAGCCCTTCCCCGGCCCAGGCCTTGCCATCCGTATCATTGGCGCGGTGACGAAGGAAAAGGCGGATACCCTCCGGGAGGCAGATTTTATCTTCCGAGAGGAAATCGCTAAGACCGGCGAAAACAGAAACCTGAGCCAGTATTTTGCCGTGCTGACAAATTCCCGCTCCGTAGGCGTTATGGGAGACGGCCGGACCTACGACTACACTCTGGCGCTCCGGGCGGTAACCACCAGCGATTTCATGACGGCAGACTGGGCTAGGCTTCCCTATGAGGTACTGGACCGGATTTCCGTACGGCTGGTCAACGAAGTAAAAGGCATCAACCGCATCGTTTATGACATCACATCCAAGCCCCCCGCAACAATTGAATGGGAGTAACCCGGACAGTGATATCGTTAAAATCTCATCGGACAACGGAGATGGAGGAAGTTTATGAAACAGGATATGATCGCAGTCGTGGATCTGGGGAGCACCCGGAATACCGATGTGGCCCGGGCTATCCGCGCCTTGGGTGTTTACAGTGAAATCTGCAATTATGATGTAACGGCGGCGGAATTGAAAGCTCTTCCCAATGTGAGGGGGATTGTCGCCAACGGTGGCCCCAACGACGTGGTGGACGGCAAGAAAATCGGGATCACCGAGGAGATCCGCGCCAGTGGCCTGCCGGTTTATACCTTCGACTACGCGGAGGAGGGGAAACTCAACCCTATGCCTGCTGAAGATGGGGAGATCTGTGAGGCTCTGCGCGGCTTCGTCTTTGATACCTGTCAGGCCCAGGCAAACTGGAACATGGAAAACTTTATCGCGGATCAGATCGAGTTGATTCGCAGTCAGATCGGCGATAAAAAGGTGTTGCTGGCGCTGTCCGGCGGTGTGGATTCCTCCGTGGTCGCCGCTTTGCTCCTGAAAGCGGTGGGCAGCCAACTGACCTGTGTTCATGTGAATCATGGCCTGCTCCGCAAAGGCGAGCCGGAACAGGTGGTACGGGTATTCCAGGACGAGCTGAACGCCAATTTGGTGTATGTAGACGCTGCTGACCGTTTCCTGGGCAAGCTGGAAAATGTGGCGGATCCGGAGAAAAAACGCAAAATTATCGGAGCAGAATTTATTCGTGTCTTTGAAGAAGAAGCCCGGAAGCTAGACGGCATCGAGTTCCTGGCCCAAGGCACTATCTATCCGGATATTGTGGAAAGCGGCACTAAAACCGCTAAAATGGTCAAGAGCCATCACAACGTGGGCGGCCTGCCCGAGGATCTGCAGTTTGAGCTGGTAGAGCCGCTGAAGATGCTCTTCAAGGACGAGGTCCGGGCCTGCGGCTCCGCGCTGGGGCTGCCGGACAGCATGGTCTACCGGCAGCCTTTCCCCGGCCCTGGTCTCGGAGTACGCTGCCTGGGCGCGATCACCCGGGACCGCCTGGAGGCGCTGCGGGAGTCCGATGCCATCCTGCGGGAGGAATTCGCCGCCAGCGGCCTGGAGGGAAAGGTCTGGCAGTATTTCACCGTCGTTCCGGACTTCAAGTCCGTTGGTGTGCGTGACAATGCCCGATGCTTTGACTGGCCGGTTATCATTCGTGCGGTAAACACCATCGATGCCATGACTGCAGAAGTTCCGGAGCTTCCCTGGGCGGCCCTGCAGAAGATTACCCGGCGGATCCTTGACGAAGTCCCTGCCGTCAACCGGGTCTGCTTTGATCTTTCGCCCAAGCCTACGGCCACCATCGAGTGGGAGTAAGCACGGCAAAGGCAAAAATTTCTGTGTGACGGAGGAAAGCGTTATGGAATACCGGAAATTCGGAAATACCATCGTCGTACGGATGGACAAAGGAGAAGAGATCCTCGAGCAGCTGCGGGTGCTGGCGGAGCGAGAGACGATCCGGCTGGCCAGCGTCAGCGCCCTGGGAGCCGTGGGAGACTTTACGGTCGGCGTGTTTCGGACGGCAGAAAAGCAGTATAAGGCCAATCACTTTACTGGCGACTTTGAGATTGTCTCCCTGACAGGGACCATCAATACCATGGACGGCGGGTTCTATTCCCATCTCCATATGAGCGCCGGGAACGAGGAGGGGCAGGTTTTCGGGGGCCATCTGAACCGCGCGGTAGTCAGCGCAACCTGCGAGATGATCCTTCAGCTCATTGACGGCCGGGTAGACCGGTGCTTCGATCCGGAAACCGGGCTGAATCTGTTTCAGTTTCAGTAAAGCGGGGAGAGACTGCCTGCCGGGATCCGGCGGGCGGCGTCTCCCCGGATCAATTGTGTCCCGGAGGCGGAGATGTCCTCCGGGGCCTCTTCTTTTAAAATCTTTCAGAAAGGGTGAGATTCATGAAGCTGCGTTTTACGAAAATGCATGGCTGCGGGAACGATTATGTGTATGTAAACTGCTTTGAGCAGGAGGTCCAAGATCCTGTTGCGCTGAGCATTGTCATTTCCGACCGTCACTTCGGCGTCGGGGGGGATGGATTAGTCCTCATCTGCCCATCCGCCGTCGCGGACGCGAAAATGAGAATGTTCAACGCCGACGGCAGCGAGGGAAAGATGTGTGGCAACGCCATCCGCTGCGTCGGAAAGTATCTCTATGACCATCATATGGTGGACAAAACCACCGTGACCGTCGAGACCCTCAGTGGAATCAAAAGCCTAGAGCTGTTTTTGAAAGACGGTCTTGTGGATTCCGCCCGGGTCAATATGGGATCCGCAATCCTAGAGCCGTCCAAAATCCCGGTGAATCTCCCCGGAGACCGGGTGGCGGCCGTCCCGGTTTCCATCGGTGGGACGGATTATTCCATCACCTGCGTTTCCATGGGCAATCCCCACTGTGTGGTATTCGGCGGGGATCCCTACCGACTGGATCTGGAGAAGATCGGACCGGTATTTGAAAATGATCCGCTTTTCCCCGAACAGGTCAATACGGAATTCATCCAGGTCCTGGATGGCCGCACCCTCCGAATGCGGGTCTGGGAGCGGGGAAGTGGGGAAACCTGGGCCTGCGGAACCGGCGCCTGCGCGGCGGCGGTGGCGGCGGTGCTGAACGGCTTCTGCCCCAAAGGGGAGGACATCCGGGTCTGCCTCCGGGGAGGCGATCTGACCGTCCGCTACACCGATGAGGCGGTCTATATGACGGGCGAGGCGGTCAGGGTTTTTGACGGTGAATGGGATGTATGAGGAAAGGGTGAGGAAGATGACCAAGCATATTTTTGTAACCGGCGGTGTGGTGTCCGGTTTGGGCAAGGGAATCACCGCGGCGTCCCTGGGACGCCTCCTGAAATCCCGGGGTCTGCGCATCGCCGCCCAGAAACTGGATCCCTACATCAATGTAGATCCCGGCACCATGAGTCCCTACCAGCACGGTGAGGTCTTCGTCACCGACGACGGCGCAGAGACGGACCTGGATTTGGGTCATTACGAGCGGTTTATCGACGAGGATTTGAACCAGTTCTCCAACCTAACCACCGGTAAGGTCTACTGGAACGTCCTTTCCAAGGAACGGAGGGGCGAATACCTGGGCGAGACGGTCCAGGTAATCCCCCATATCACCAATGAGATCAAATCCTTTATCTATTCGGTGGGGGCTAAGACCAACGCGGATGTGGTTATCACCGAAATCGGCGGAACGACAGGAGACATCGAAAGCCAGCCCTTCCTTGAGGCTATCCGTCAAGTCTCCCACGAGGTGGGACGGGATAACTGCCTGTTCCTCCATGTCACCCTGGTTCCCTATATCAAAAGTTCCGGTGAGCACAAGTCCAAGCCTACCCAGCACTCGGTCAAGGAGCTTCAGTCCTTCGGCATTATGCCAGATATTATTATCACCCGCTGCGATGAGCCCATCGACCCTTCCATCCGGCAAAAGATCGCCCTGTTCTGCAACGTCAAGGCGGACTGCGTCATCGAAAACCTGACTCTGCCTGTGCTCTACCAGGCGCCGCTGATGCTGGAGGAAAACGGCCTGGCCGACATCGTCTGTCGGGAGCTGCATATTGACTGCGGCCCTTGCGACCTCACTGAGTGGCAGCAGATGCTGAACCGTATCGCCGGCTGCAGCCGGGAGGTTCGCATCGCCTTGGTTGGTAAGTATGTCAAGCTCCATGACGCTTACCTTTCCGTAGCAGAATCCCTTCGTCACGCCGGATACGAGAATGGTGCGACCGTCCAGATCGTCTGGGTGGATTCGGAACAGCTGGACGACGGCAGTGCAGAGGCCGCCCTGGCAGGCTGCGACGGGGTTATTGTTCCCGGCGGATTCGGAGATCGGGGAATTGAGGGGATGATTGCCGCCGCCAGGTACGCCCGGACCCATCATGTGCCTTACTTCGGCATCTGTCTGGGAATGCAGATTGCGGTCATTGAGTACGCGCGCTCGGTCCTGGGCTGGAGGGACGCCAATTCCAGCGAGTTCCACCCGGAGAGTGAACACTGTGTCATCGCTCTGATGCCGGACCAGCAGGGGAATATCCCCAAGGGCGGCACCATGCGGCTGGGCGCTTATCCCTGTGCGGTACAGCCCGGCACGGAGATGGAACGTGCCTATGGAAAGGCGCAGATCTCGGAACGCCACCGCCACCGCTACGAATTCAACAACGAGTTCCGGCAGGCCTTCCTGGACGCGGGGCTGATCCTGGGCGGCACGTCTCCCGACGGGCATTTGGTGGAGGCAGTGGAGGTGCCGGGTGAACGGTTCTGCCTGGGGGTTCAGTTCCATCCGGAGTTCAAGAGCCGCCCCAACCGGGCTCATCCGCTTTTTAAGGATTTTATTGCCGCCGCTGTGGAACAGAACCGGAAACGGGCAGAGTGAGGAGAACCTCTTATGAAAATCAACGCCAACTATCAAAACCTGGAGCAGAGCTATCTGTTCACCAACATCAACCGGAAGGTCGCCGCCTATCAGGCGGCCAATCCCGAGAAAAAGATTATCCGCCTGGGGATCGGCGATGTGACCCGCCCCCTCTGCCCGGCAGTCATCAGCGCCATGCAGGCTGCTGTGGCGGAGATGGGCACGGCGGCCACCTTCCGTGGTTACGGTCCGGAGCAGGGTTACGATTTCCTACGGGAGTCGGTTCAGGGCTATTACGCCGGTCGGGGAACGCCTCTGGAAGCGCAGGAAATTTTCATCAGCGACGGGGCCAAAAGTGACCTTGGCAACATTTTGGACCTCTTCTCTGCAGAGAACACCGTCCTGGTGCCGGATCCGGTCTACCCGGTCTATGTGGATACCAATATCATGGCGGGACGCAAAATTCTCTATATGGACGCCAACGAGGGAAACGGCTTCCTGCCGCTGCCCGGTCCTTTGGTTAAGGCGGACATTATCTATCTCTGCTCTCCCAACAATCCCACTGGCGCGGTCTACAGCCGGGAACAGCTTCAAGCCTGGGTGGACTACGCTCTGGACTGCGGCGCGGTGCTGCTGTTTGACGCGGCTTACGAGAGCTTCGTCCGCGACCCCGCCCTGCCCAGAAGCATTTTTGAGATAAAGGGGGCTAGGCGCTGTGCCATTGAGTTCTGCTCCTTCTCAAAGACTGCTGGGTTCACCGGCACCCGCTGCGGCTACACGGTGGTGCCGGAGGAGTTGGAGTTTGACGGCGCCTCTCTGAACAAATTCTGGCTCCGGCGGCAAACCACCAAGTTTAACGGCGTTCCCTACATTGTCCAGCGGGGAGCAGCCGCCGTTTTTACTCCGGAGGGACAGGAGCAGATTCACGCCAACATCGAATATTATATGGAAAACGCGCGAACGATTGCCTCCGCCTTGCGGAAACTGGGAGTCTGGTTCACCGGCGGGGAAAACTCCCCCTACATCTGGCTCAAATGCCCCGGCGGGCGCAGCTCCTGGGAGTATTTTGATTACCTTTTGGAGGAGAAGAATCTGGTTGGCACCCCTGGAGCGGGCTTCGGGAAAAACGGCGAAGGATTTTTCCGCCTGACCGCTTTCGGGAGCCAGGAGGCCACCCGGGAAGCTGTGGCACGGATTTCTAAGTGAGCACCTATTTTAAATCCATCAAAAAAGGCGGCTTCTGCGGATTAAAAACTCCGCAGAGGCTGCCTTAATCTATTTGAGTCTATTTCAGTCGTCTCCAGAGATACACGGCCATGGGCAGCAGGTATACCAGAAGCATAACTGCCAGAAATACTGCGAGAAAAATGAAACGCATCGCCGTCTTTACGCCTGTTTTTCCCAGAAGCCAGGACTTTCCTTTCCAGAAAAGCCATGCGGCCAGCAGCAGGCCAATCCCCATGAGGAGCAGACCGGCCCGGAGTCCGGGCGGGGTGTACCTCAGGACAATTTGATTTTCCCCCTCTTTCAGGGACAGGCTCAGGAAGGTGCCGGCCGTCCGGAACACTTCCGTCTTTTCGCCGTTGACAGTCGCCGTCCATCCCTTGTCATAGGTCACCGGCAAGAACAGGGCCTGTCCCTCCTTGGCCGTACAGGCCGCAGTGATCCGATTCCCGGAGACCTCCATCTCCGCCCCCTCCGCAGAAGCGCAGATTTTTTCCAAAACGCCGGTATCCAGCCCAAACACACCGAAGGAGGCAGGGGAAATGTTTTTAGAAATATGGATCGTGACGGTGACGGTTTCATCCGCAAAGGTGCCCAGCTCCAGCAGGCCGTTTTCGGATTGGGTGGGATATTGGGTGCGAAGGGATTGGCCATTGACTAGGATCTGACAGCTTTTGTTGACGCCCTCGCTGAGGCGGATAGAGGGTTCGGCGGAGCAGTCAAAATATAAGATTTGTTCCCCCTCTACCTGGATGGTGTAGGTCTTGTCCGCGTCGGTGCTTCCCGCGTCTGGGGCATATTCCAGGAACATCCGCTCCGCGCCCGGAAAGAGGGTGTCCGCCAGTTCCTGCTGGAGAAAAGGCCGGGACGACGTTTCCGGCAGCTCCGCCAGAAATCCCGGCTCCGCATTGGTGACAAGAGCGGAGGGAAGCCGGTAGGGAAGTTCCTGCAGAAGATAATAGTGGTTCCAATAGACTGTTTCTTCCCCCAAGATGGAATCGCTGTCCGCGCCTTTCAGCCGCCGCAGAATGTAGCGGTTGCCCAGAAGCGCGTCGGAAAAGGCTGTTCCGCCGTTGGAGTTGACCTCCATCCAATAGCCGGAATAGCCCAGCCGCCGGATGGTCGTCAGGTAGCTTTCCGGTGTCAAGGAGGTGTAGTGGGAGAGACTTTGGTACCCCATGGCGGAAAAGAAGTTGACTGCAAAATATTTTCCGCTGGTTTTCAGCCGGTAGAAATCGTCATCCCGGATACGCCCGCTCAGATCCGCGGCAGTCCAATAGTTTTGGAGGCTCTGGTTGACGCTGCCGATGTAAACGCCGCTGTTGAAGAAGGCCTCCGACAGCGCCAAAACGGTGAGCACCGCCGCCGTCAGCCTGCGGGAGGCCTGTCGGGAACGGAATGCGGCCAAAACCAGCGCGAAAAGCAGAGCCGTCCCTGCGAAAACAGCGGCCAGAGACCAGAAGGACGCCTGATCCCCCCAAAGC
>CAKXAF010000082.1 GCA_934869045.1 uncultured Nitrososphaerota archaeon
CCTTTAAACAGAACCAGGTATCCGAATCCCGCACCTGTGGAGAGCCCAGCTACCGCGGCGCCGAAGCTGATGCTTCCGCTTAAAAACAGCTCCGTCAGCAGCACGGAAGTCGCACATCCGGGAATCAGTCCGATCAGCGCTGTAATTGCTGGCTGAAACACGCTTCCGGAGAGCAGGACGGAACGCAGCGTGTCCTCGCCAATCCAAAAAACGATCAAGTTGATTGCCAGCATGGTGACTCCGATGAAGAGGGTGATCTGAATGGTGTGCTTTAATGCACAGATCCATATGTGACGCAGTTTTCCATTGTCCCCGTGATGGGAATGCTCACAGCAGCCGCAGCCGTCGACTTCCACTACTGTTGTGGAAGGAGCAGTAGCTGTGCTCGTGGATTTTCGAAAAACTGTAAACTTTAATAGATAACCGAACAGGACGGCCAGCAAAAGCTTGCTGCCAAGCAGCAAAAGGATGGGCTTCCATCCGGAGGATTGGGTCAGCATGACCGGGATCGCCTCGTCGGATGTTGCCAGGAAAACGGCGATCAAAGTGCTGGCAGACAAGATTTTTTCGTTGTATAAAGAGGCGGCGGCAGCCGAAAAGCCGCATTGGGGCACACAGCCGGCCAACGCTCCGACCACCGGTCCAAATTTTTCAAACCTTCCGCCAAAAATCCGGGATGTATCGACTCTGGCTTCCAGATACTCGATCACCAAATAAACGACGAACAGAATGGGAAGGGCCTTTAGCGTATCCAAAAGCGTATCCAGTAAAACTTCTTGCATGTTAAATCTCCTACTCTTACTGAGAATGATTTTCATTTGCAATTATAGGCTTTTTTTTACAATTTGTCAAGCTTTGGGACGATTTTCGGAAAATATTCAAGAAACTTTCACATTCGCGTGATACACTAGAGCAAATTCGCAGAAAGGATGAGGTCTCATGTATCATCTTCTCGTGGTAGACGATGAGGAACAGATTCGCAATTTAATCAAAAAGTACGCGTCTTTTGAAGGATACCAGGTTACAGAGGCATCTGACGGTATGGAGGCGGTAGAAATTTGCCTCAAGCAGCGGTTTGACCTAATCGTTATGGACGTAATGATGCCGGAGCTGGATGGGTTTTCAGCGTGCCGGGAAATTCGGAAGCACGCAAATACGCCGGTGTTGATGCTTTCTGCGCGGGGTGAAGAGTATGATCGGATCCATGGCTTTGAAATTGGCGTGGATGATTATGTCGTAAAACCATTTTCTCCGAAAGAGCTTATGATGCGGGTTCAGGCTATTTTAAAACGGAGCAGGACATCCTCTTCGGACAGCGGGAAGGAGATTCTGCAGTTTGAGGGGCTGACCGTGGATTTTACCGGCCGGATCGTAACCATTGATGGAAAAAAAGCGGAGTTGTCACCGAAAGAGTATGATCTTCTGTTCTATTTGGTCCGGAATCGCAACATCGCCCTTTCCCGGGAAACTCTGATCAGCAACGTATGGGGGTACGATTTTTATGGAGACGACCGCACACTGGATACCCATATCAAGCTCCTGCGGAAAAGCCTCGGCCCGTACAGCAAATTTATTGTGACGTTGCGGGGAGTGGGGTATCGCTTTGAGGCATAAAAAGAAGGCAAAATCAGGCGCTCCCATCAAATGGAAGCTGTTGGCTACCTTTGTAGGCTTTACTGTCGCGATGCTGTCACTGCTTTGGCTGTTTCAGGTAGCTCTGCTGGAACGTTTTTATAAAGCGATCAAGACGGTGGACATCCAGAGCTCTGCTGAAGCGATTGTCCGGCACATCGGTGACAGTGATCTGCAGACACTTACCGAAAATCTGGCGGCGCAAAATGATCTCTGCATCCTGATTTTGGACAGCAGCTGCCGGGAAATCGCCTCTGCTGATACGCTTCCGGGATGCCGGATCCACAACATGCGATATCAGGATCTCCTTCGGCTTTATGTTCTAGCTCTGGAGAATGGCGGTTCCTACACGGAACGGATAACGGAGCGTTCCTTTCAGCTTTCGCCCAATTGGGGGTTCCATCCTTCTTATGTAGACCAGAAGGATGTTTTGATTTTGGTTCAGGTCGTCACGCTGTCTACCGGTGAGGAACGGATTGTCCTTCTGAATTCCACGATTTCACCGGTGGACGCTACGGTGAGGACCTTACGTGTCCAGCTGACAATTGTGACGGTGCTGATGGTACTGCTTGCATTTTCGCTGGCACTGATCCTGTCGCGCCATCTGGCGAAACCAATTGTCAAGGTCAATGAAACGGCAAAAGAGCTGGCAAAAGGAAAATATGACATTGTATTTGAGGGTGGAGGATACCGGGAGATTTCTGAGCTCAACCGCACACTCAACTACACGGCGGAAGAACTCTCTAAAGTAGAAAACCTCCGTCGGGAATTGCTGGCCAATATCTCCCACGACCTACGGACACCGCTGACCATGATCATCGGCTATGCGGAGATGATGAGGGATATCCCCGGCGAAAATACGCCGGAAAACGTGCAGACCATCGTCGACGAAGCTTCCCGGCTCAACCGGCTGGTCAACGATCTTTTGGACCTTTCAAAGCTGCAGGCCGGCGTTCAGGAACTGACGCCCTCCACCTTCTGCCTGACCCAAATGGTGCGGGATACCCTGGGTCGTTACGCCAGGATGACAGAAGCGGACGGATACCGAATCAGTTTTGAGGCGGAAATGGATGCTTCTGTCCATGCTGATGAGATGAAAATTTCCCAGGTACTTTATAATCTCATCAACAATGCGATCAACTACACTGGCAAGGACCGTTCTGTAATTGTACGGCAGACCGTTCAAAACAGATGGGTGAGAATTGAAGTTGCGGATACCGGAGAGGGGATTCCGGCTGACAGGCTCCCATATGTTTGGGATCGGTACTACAAGCTGGATAAGTCTCATAAGCGTGCGGCAGTCGGGACTGGGCTGGGGCTTTCTATTGTAAAAAATGTTTTGGATATGCATCAGGCTCGTTACGGCGTTTCCAGTACGGTTGGGCAGGGAAGCGCTTTCTGGTTTGAACTTCCGGTTGCAAAATCGCCGGACGCCAAAGCAGAAGAAACTCCTGAATAAGAAGAACCCCCTTCCGTTTGGAAGGGGGATTCTTTATTCAGCGATATGATCCGCAACGTAGAGGCCGTTTGCCGCTGCCTGGGAAAGAGATCTGGTGAATCCCGCTCCGTCACCAATGGCATAGATACCGCAGCAGCCACTGATTTCAAAGTCGTGGCAGTCGGGCCGGGCGGAATAGTACTTACACTCCACTCCATACAGCAAAGTATCGTAATTGGCCGTACCTGGCGCTATATTGTCCAGGGCGTGCAGCGTTTCGATGATATTATCCAACTGCCGTTTGGGCATACACAGACTCAGATCTCCGGCTACCGCCTGTAGGGTCGGTTGCGTGGTTGACTGACGGAGGCGCTTGCTGTCGGTCCGGCGGCCATTTTCCAGATCGCCGAGACGTTGCACCAACACGCTTCCGCCGCTGATCAGGTTGGCGAGGCTGGCCACATGCCGGGCGTATTCGATGGGTTCTTTGAAGGGCTCGGTAAAGCGAATGGTGGACAGCAGCGCAAAATTGGAATTTTTCGTTTTGCGGCATTCTTCCCGATAGGAGTGGCCATTTACCGTCAGGACGCCGTCCGTGTTTTCTGTTACAACATGGCCGCGCTCGTTGAAGCAGAACATGCGTGTAACATCTCCGTAGCCCTTTGAACGATACCAGATTTTCGGTTCATAAATTTTTTTGGAGAAATCTTCCCAAATAATCGAAGGAAGTTCGACACGCACCCCGATATCTACCTGGTTGTTTTGAAGAGAAATTCCATTTTCCATACACCATTTGGAGAAAAAACGGCTGCCTGCCCGCCCCACGGCAAATACGATTTTTTCCGCAGACAGGGTCCCTTCTTTTTGGGCGTGGGAGTATGTGATGACGTGTGTATCACGGTTGACAGCTGTCACTTCCGTAGAAGTCCGAATGTCTACACGGCTTTCCAGAGATTCAATCAAACGCCGCATGGTTTCAAAATTGGAGTCCGTCCCCAAGTGCTTGAGCTGGGCCTGACTCATGTGCAGATCATGGCGCAGACAGAGGGCTTTCAGCTCATTGCTGGGCATAAACCGTTCCGTAGTAGCTCCGAAAGAAACCAGGATTCGGTCGGCTTGCTCAATATAGTCGATCACGGTCTCCGGGGCCAAAAAATCCGTGAGCCATCCGCCGTATTCCGTGGAAATCACGTATTTTCCGTCGGAAAAGGCTCCAGCTCCCGCCATCCCCTCCATAATTGCACAGGAACTGCACTTAATGCATTTTTCTGCCCGATGGGAAACGATAGGACAAACACGCTTTTGAATCGCCGCCCCTTTTTCTAAAATGCAAATCTTCAGTTCCGGATTTTGCTCCGCCAGCCGGTAAGCGGTCATAATCCCACCGATGCCGCCACCGATAATCGCAACGTCATATGTTTGCCGTAATTCCAAGAAAAACCCTCCCGTAAACGCATCGTTTGTTCGCTTGAAAAACAAATCCTCATGGACAGCAGGGTCATATCAAAACCTATTTATTATATCACTTTTCCTGTCTTTTGTCAATATCCTGATAAGCCTGCTGATAAACGGTCAGCAGGTAATTGGCAAGATTTTCAGAGCCTGCCTGCTTTACTGATTCCCGCACAGAGTTTTGCAGAATGATCTTTTCCTCCGCCGGTTTATCCCGGTAAGCGATCAATTCGTCATACATTCCTTTGGCGTCATAATAAATGTATCCGTTTACTCCGCTGCGGACCTGTCCCTCGTTCAGCTTGTCAAATCGATGGAGGACCGGCAACCCTGTCGCCATTGCTTCCAGCATGGAGATAGAGTTGGTGTCGGACAGAGAAGCCGTAATGTAGAGATCACAGCTGGCATAGTAAGGGGGAAGTTCATTGTTAGGAACTGCTCCGGTAAAAATGACCATATCCTGTATGCCAAGATGGGAAGCCTGCTCCACAAGCTCCTGATGGCAGGGGCCGTCTCCGATAATCAAAAGTTTGAGGTTGTCAGAGGGCTTTACTGTTTCCGCCCAGTAATCCAGCAAAACATCGATACTTTTTTCCTTGCCGATTCTGCCGCAGAAGCAGACAAGCATTTCGTCATCGCGGATGTGATATTTCTGACGGAATTCGTGCTTTTTCTCTTCGTCAATGTTATGGGGGAGGAACTTGTCCAGCTCTACCGGATTGGGGATGACCCGGACGTCCTTGTCGACCCCGCAATCATTTTTGATGTATTCGTCACACTTTTTTGATGGGCCGGTGATAGCGTTGGCTTTCTTCGCGAACTGTCCGAAATACCGATGAGAGATGCGGGTCATCATCGGTATCAGTCGTTTGGGAGCCACATAGTAAATATAGTCGTCATACATAGTATGAAGCGTGTAGACAAGCGGAATGTGAAGCGTTTTGGCAATATGGATTCCGGACAGGCCGATTCCGAACTCATTGTGAATATGGATGATATCCGGATGGAACTCTTCAATCAGTTTCACACGCCGGTGAGAGTAGGGAAGTGCGACTCCATAATCATAAAACCGCTTAAACCGGGCGCCAGGGCAGTGGAGAATGTGATTTTCGATATAGTGATGCCGAGCGTGCGGGTCAGCTGTTACGATCAAGACTTCATGCCCGAGTTTCTCCAAGCCTTCCTTTAAAAGTTTGACATGAGTGACGACCCCGTTGATATACGGTAGGTAGGTTTCCGTAAACATTGCAATACGCATAGCTGTTACCATCCTTTTGGATGGATTCCCTCCTTTAACTGATAAGATCCAAGTGCCTTTACACATCTATAACGAAATGAAAACATTGTTTCCGTCAAAACGGCAGGCGTTTTTATTTCAGCAAATCGGCTATTCATAGAACCGCTGTAGCCGTTTATCCTATGCTGATATTGTGTGCCAGTAACGCCTTTTCAACATTTCTTTAGCCGGATCGGCGCCTATTACTCTTGAGTCTTCAGCCATAATGCTGGACGAACGCCATTCATTGTCTGCTGACCAGGTATGCCTTTTGATAAATATCCACACCCGGTTTGCACAAAATGTCCTTCCACTAACAAATCAGCATTTCCAATGTTTATTGCACCATGATCGAACTCATCCCCAACGAAACCATCCACAGTTGCCACAGAACACTGGTTAGAACCAGGTGAACGAAGTCGCCAAAAACACACAATCCCCTCATCGTCAACCGCACGGCGATTTATATTATATTCATCATCTAACCACGGTAAGAACTCGTCTTTACACCATTCACAATTTGGATACATATACCGTGTTTTCAACTGCCCACTATCGCCAAAATATTTGATCACTTCATCAATGCTCAATAAAAAAATTCTGTCATTAGTCGGATTCCCGCCTCTCGTGCCATACCAAGGATTGTCGGGATTTTCATTGATTACTTCGATGATTCTTTTACGGTCTGTTTTATCAAATGAATGATAAAACTCGTTATTCAAATATGTGCGCATATCACAAGTTTCCCACGTTATTTCGGTTTCTTCGTGGTGATAGGGTAATTTTTTAATTACTTTCTCAGTGATGATAAGCATTTTATCATCACGCTTATCAAGCACAAACCAATCATATTTACCAAATTTTATTTTACCAAGGGGAGGAACGGGGATGGGCCTTATTGGTGCTCCGCAATTTGGGCACATTTCCCTATTCTGCGTGTCATCTTCCTTACATCTAGGACAAATCATAATTCAAATTCCTCCTTATGACAGTCAAATATCCGCCGGAGAACGACAAGCAACCTGAAAAGTCAGCATTTTCAAGTTTTTTCACGGTTTAAGGCTTTTCAACAGCACAAATTCAAATATTATTTTTTATTATACCGGGAAATATCGAAAATGTAAAGCTTTACTTGTAAGGAATTCGTGATTTTACAGAGGTTTGAGGCAAATCAGAAAAAATGAAAAAATCCACTACCGAAATTCTAGCTTTTGTGGTATAATAAACAAGTAACTTCTCCTGCTGTCGGATGCTTGTAAGTCAGTGCATTTTTGTGGCTCGCCGGCATTTTCCAATCGATGTGAAAAGAGGAATGAAATTTAGAATGACTGAAGAAATGAAGAGGCGCTATCAAGAGTTGGTGGCCCAATTGAATCATCACAGCCATTTGTATTATACCCTGGATTCTCCGGAAATCAGTGATTATGATTATGATATGCTGATGCAGGAACTGAAAGCGATCGAGGCGGCTTTTCCAGCGGAGGTATCGCCGGAATCTCCCACACAGCGGGTCGGGGATGAGGGGTTGTTCAATACTTTTGAAAAGGTAGAGCATAACGTCCAGATGGGGAGCCTCCAGGATGTATTCAGTGAAGAGGATCTGTATGATTTCGGAAATCGCTGCAAGGACGCGATTCCGGAGGTTTCCTTCGTTGTCGAGCCAAAAATTGATGGGCTTTCCGTTTCACTGGAATACCGGGGCGGCGTTTTTGTACGGGGGTCTACCCGCGGAAACGGATTTGTGGGGGAGGACGTTACCCTGAACCTGCGGACAATCGCGTCGATTCCTAAAAAGCTAACGGAGCCAGTTTCTTTTCTCGAAGTTCGCGGAGAGGTCTTTATGCCCAGATCGGTGTTTGAAGCTCTGGTGGCGGAACAGCTGCAAAATGAGGAAGAACCTTTTAAAAACCCCCGAAATGCAGCAGCTGGGGGTCTGCGTCAAAAGGATCCCCGAATTACAGCGGCACGCAAACTGGATATTTTTGTTTTTAATTTGCAGCAAGCCGAGGGTATTGAGGTCAGTTCCCACAAACAGTCCTTGGACACCTTAAACCGCCTTGGTTTTCAGGTGATTCCCTCCTACCGGCGGTTTGATTCTATTGAAGAAGCTGTGGACGAGGTTCGTCGGATCGGGGATATGCGCGGAAAATATCCCTTTGATATCGATGGCGCAGTCATCAAAGTCGATGATTTTTCCCAGCGGACAAGGCTTGGATCCACAGCAAAGTTTCCCCGCTGGGCGGTGGCGTTCAAATATCCGCCGGAGGAAAAAGAAACGATTCTGCGGGAAATTCAAATCAATGTCGGGCGTACGGGGGCCTGCACGCCTACGGCCGTTTTTGATCCCATTACTTTAGCTGGAACAACTGTCAGCCGGGCAGTTCTTCACAACCAGGACTTCATCACCGAACGGGATCTCCGCATTGGCGACCGGATCCTTGTTCGGAAAGCCGGGGAGATCATCCCGGAGGTGCTTCGCTCCGTAGCCCATGAGAAGGGGAGCGAACCGTACCGTATCCCGGAAGAATGTCCCGTCTGCCACAGCGAAACCGTCCGTGACGAGGCGGTTATCCGTTGTGTCAATCCTGCCTGTCCTGCGACACTGCGCCGCAATCTGATCCATTTTGCTTCCCGGGGAGCCATGAACATTGAGGGGCTGGGGCCGGCGATTATCGACCTTCTGCTGCAAAACAGCCTGATGTCCTCGCCGGCCGATCTTTACAGCCTGCAAAAGGAGCAGCTGGTCAATTTGGAGCGGATGGGAGATTTGTCTGCTCAGAACCTCTTGGGGTCTATTGACCGATCCAGGAACAACCAGCTGTCCCGGCTGGTGTTCGGCCTGGGAATCCGAAATATCGGAGAAAGAGCCGCGCAGCTTCTTTGCCGGCATTTCTCGGATATCGATGGGCTCTTTGCCGCATCCCAGGAGGAGATTACTGAGATCGACGGGTTTGGCGATATAATGGCGGAATCGGTTGTTCAGTACTTTCAGAAGCCTGAAACTCGGGAACTGATCCAGCGGTTCCGGAAGGCCGGCGTCAACCTGCGGGAAGAACCGCAGCAGATCGGCGCTGTGCTCTCTGGCAGGACCTTCGTTTTGACGGGGACGCTTCCTTCCATGACGCGCAGCGAGGCCAAGGATCTGATCGAGCGGAACGGGGGAAAGGTCGCGTCAGCAGTATCCAAAAAGACGGATTACGTGCTGACTGGCGAAGCAGCCGGAAGCAAGCTTGCTAAGGCAAGGGAATTGGGCATATCAATTATCGGTGAGGAAGAGTTTCGCGCCCTGATTGAAAAAGATAAATGAAATTGATGGAGGAATAGATGATGAATATTGACATCCAGCACTTGGCAAAATTATCCAGGCTAAAATTTTCCCCTGCGGAAGAGATGAAATTTGCCGCGGAAATGGAAAAAATCGTGGAGTTGGTTGAGAAACTCCCTAATCTGGACGCCAGCGGTGCGCTGATCGATCCCGATAACCCCATGACACTACGGCCGGACACGGTAGAAAACTCCCCCAACCGTAAGGAGCTTCTTCAAAATGCTCCGGAAACCCAGGCGGGCTGCATCGTCGTGCCCAAAGTCGTGGAATGAAGAAAGGGGTCTGAAAACCATGGAATTGTATCAGCTGACTGCGGAAAAGCTTTCCGATATGCTTGCCAACAAAGAATGCTCCAGCGTGGAGGTCACACAGTCTGTTCTGGGGCGCATTGAGTCAAAGGAACCGGAAATTGGCGCTTATTTGACTGTCTGTAGAGAAGAAGCCTTGAATAGGGCAGCGGAAATCGATGAAAAGCGTGCAAAAGGGGAGTCGCTTTCTAGGCTCGCCGGCAATACAGTGGGCATCAAGGACAACATCAGTAAGCGGGGAATCCGGACAACCAGCGCTTCTCATATTATGGAGAATTTTTTACCGCCGTATGATGCTT
>CAKXAF010000083.1:0-2575 GCA_934869045.1 uncultured Nitrososphaerota archaeon
ATGGACTTATGGTCGTTGATCTGCAGGGACTTCATCAACTCCATGATCTGCGCCTGGATATCATCATTGATGGTCTCGCCGTCTTCGTAATACTGGGTGCAGGCTTCCGTGGTGATGGTGAAGCCCTGGGGAACGGGCATGCCAAGATTGGTCATTTCAGCAAGGTTTGCGCCTTTGCCGCCGAGGAGCTCGCGCATTTTGCCGTTGCCCTCGGAAAAGAGATACACGTATTTCTTCTGCATTTCCTATCTACCTCCAATAATTTATGGATAGCGGAAAACGGAGTTTTCCAGCGTTCCTAACGTCCTGACGGATGACGCTCACATGACAAGACGCCTGCCGGGCAAGATTCTGACAGTTTAGCGGACAAATGGAACGCTGTCAAGAAGGAGGCCTGCAAGCGGAAAGACCCGAAAATCGCGCATCCGGGGGAATATCTGGATGTACCTTATCTATTATAGCAAAAATCCCCTGGTTTTACCATAGACTTTTCAAAAAAAATTGCAATTCATGAAAATAAACAGATTCCGGAAAAGATTCAAGAGGGGGCTTTACAAACTCAGCAAAAAACGGCATAATAAGAAAAGCTCCATTCACAAAAAGCAAAGGGATTTTGGACCGGAATGCGGGATTTATACCAGATTTTTACGGAAGGAAGGATTGAAATGGAAAAAAATTTGCAGAAGGGCCTTCAGGCGCTGGAAGAGGCACGGCTTGCGATACTGGAGAAGCATCTGGAAAACGGGGTGCGATTTCTGGGCATAGATGGGGTCGTCATCGGGGAGAGCGTGACCATCGGTGAGGGGACCGTCATTGAGCCGGGGGTCGTGCTGCTTGGGGATACCGTAATCGGCAGCGGCTGCACCCTTACCTCTGGAAGCCGGGTGGAGGACTGCACCATTGGCAGCGAAACGGTAATTAATGCCTCCCAGTGTTACCGCTCCCGGATCGGCAGCGGTGTGAGTATCGGCCCGTTTTCCCACATCCGGCCGGATTCGGATATTGCGGACCACGTTCACATCGGCGATTTTGTGGAGGTGAAGAACTCCCACATCGGAGTGGGCACGGCGGTAGCGCATCTGACCTACGTGGGGGACAGCGACGTGGGGCGGAACGTCAACTTCGGCTGCGGCTGCGTGACAGTGAATTACGACGGCGTGCACAAATGCCGCTGCATCATTGGGGACAACGCCTTTATCGGGTGCAATACCAACCTGGTGGCGCCGGTGGCGGTGGGCAGTAACACTTTTATCGCCGCGGGCAGCACCATTACAGATGGGGTTCCGGACGGCGATTTTGCCATCGCCCGGGCGCGGCAGGTCAATAAAGCGGGGCTGGGAGCGGAGAAGCTGAAGGACCGGAAGCTCAAATATTGACCCATTTCTCCAAAGCCTGCCCGGAGAGGCGATGAAGTTCTGCTTGATATAAAATCGAGCAGAACTCTTGGTCCTGCAAAAAGGCGGCAGATCGAAACATTCGATCTGCCGCGCTTTGCTTTTGTTATTTGCTGATGAGTTCCAGGGTATCCCGGGCAATAGCCAGCTCCTCGTTTGTGGGAATGACCCAGACTTCGGTTTTGCTGCCATCCTTGGAGATGCAGAGATCCTCACGGATATGCTGGATGTTTTTGGCAGGATCCAGCTCAATGCCGAGGAATTCCATGCCTTCGCAGATGTCCACCCGCAGTTCGTCGGAGTTTTCACCGATGCCGCCGGTGAGCAGCACGGCATCCAGACCGCCCATGGCAGCAGCATAAGCGCCGATGGTCTTTTTGATCTGGTAGCGGACGATATCGCAGGTGAGGATTGCGCGCTTGTTTCCCTCATGGGAGGCGTCCACCAGGTCACGGGAGTCGGAGGAGAAGCCGGAAACGCCCAGGAAACCGGATTTCTTATTGAGAATATCGGACATCTCGTCGGGGGAAAGGTTTTCTTTCTTCATCAGATAGGTAACGATGGAGGGATCAATGTCACCGCTGCGGGTGCCCATCAGGATGCCGGCCAGAGGGGTGAAGCCCATGGTGGTATCCACGCATTTGCCGTCTTTGACCGCGGTGATGGAGGAGCCGTTGCCCAGATGGCAGACGACCAGCTTGGTGCCGACGGGGTCCTTGCCGGTGATCTGGAGGAAGTGGCTGCTGACATAGCGGTGGCTGGTGCCATGGAAGCCGTATTTGCGGATGTGGTACTTTTCATAGTACTCATAGGGGACGCCGTACATATAGGCCTTTTCCGGCATGGTCTGATGGAAGGAGGTGTCGAACACAGCGACCATGGGGACGTCCGGGCCGAGGACTTTACGGCAGGCGCGCATGGCGGCCGCCTGGGGCGGGTTGTGGAGCGGCCCGAGGTCGGAGAAGGACTCGATGTCGTCGATGACTTTGTCGGTGATAAGGGTGGACTGCTTGTAGACCTCGCTGCCGTGGAGGACGCGGTGTCCGACGGCGGAAATCTCCGCGACACTGTCGATGACCTTGCCTTCTCCGGAGGTCAGGATCTCGATGAGCTTCAGGAATGCTTCGGTATGGGAGGGGAAATCGCACTCCTCTTTGGCGTCTACGCCCGAGTCGGTCTTA
>CAKXAF010000083.1:2585-5745 GCA_934869045.1 uncultured Nitrososphaerota archaeon
ATGCCGATGCGCTCGCAGTTGCCCTTGGCAATGACGTGCTCGTTTTCCATGTTGATGAGCTGGTACTTCAGGGAAGAACTCCCCGCGTTGATGACCAGGATTTTCATTTGTTAACCACCATTCCTTGTTTTTTAAATCCTGCCGCCATAAGCAAACGGCAATTAAGCCGGACCGAAAGCAGACGCGATTTCTGCGGAAACTTTTCGGTCAGGCTTGACTTTGGCGCTTCTACATTATATATTAGTATAATAGGAGCAAAAATTCAAGTATTTTTTCAGATGTCCAGCGAATTTTGGCAGGAATACCGACACATTCTAAGAAAAGTGACCATATCTTGGCAGGAACGCCTGCCCCCTCCGTCCGACCGCTTATAGACAGGATGTGAAAAAATGAAACTTGCCGCTATTGTCGCGGAGTATAATCCCTTCCATAACGGACATTTGTATCAGCTGGAGGAGGTCCGCCGCAGGGGCGGCACTCATGTGGCCGTTGTGATGAGCGGAAACGTGGTGCAGCGCTCAGAGGTGGCATGCCTTTACAAGCGCACCCGGGCCAGAGCTGCGATCCTTTGCGGCGCGGATTTGGTGATCGAGCTGCCGGCGATTTATGCCTGCGCGTCGGCAGAGCGGTTTGCGGACGGCGCGGTGAAGACTTTGGCGGGGCTGGGGCTGCCGGGGACCCTTTGGTTCGGCAGTGAGTGCGGGGATTTGGAAGCGCTGCAGGCCTGTGCCGGTGCGCTGAGGCAGGTGGATGGTTCCCCGGAGCTGCGGGAATACCTCAACCGAGGGTATTCCTTCGCCAACGCCAGGGGGAGGGCGCTTTCGGACATCTGCGGGCCGGAGACGGCGGCGATCCTTCAGCAGCCAAACAACACCCTGGCCGTGGAGTATATCAAAGCCATCGAACGGTCAGGGGCCCCCTTTGCGCCGGCAACCATCCAGCGAATCGGCGCGGCCCACGACAGCATGTCGCCAGTGGGATATACCGCCAGCGCAACGCTGATTCGCCAGACCGCGCAGTTGTACGGGATCCGTCAGACGGCGCCCTATGTTCCGGCGGAGGCCTATTCCCTGTATCGCCATGATTATGCCCTGAAGCAGGGCGGAGCCTCCATGTATGAGCTGGATCCGGTGATTCTTTACCATCTGCGCACCCTTTCACCGGAGCAATTTGCGGCGCTTCCGGACGTGCAGGAGGGGCTGGAATACCGTTTTTGGGATGCGGCCCACCAGGCGGTGTCTCTGGAAGAACTGCTCATGCGGGTGAAAAGCAAGCGTTACGCGCTGAGCCGCATCAAGCGGATCCTGATGTACGCGATGCTGGGAATCACTCGAGAGGTGGCCGCGCTGGAGCCCGGCTATATCCGGGTACTGGCTTTTAATGAGCGGGGACGGGAAATTCTTAAGGCGGCAAAGAAAAACGGAGGATTGCCCGTTTACCATTCTTTTGCCCGGCTGGAGCGGGATTTTCCGGTCCGCGCGGAAAAGGAGGCGTTGGCAAGCCACCTGTTCTGTGCCGCGCTTCCCCGCCCTCACGGCGGGTTTTCAGAGTACCGCGATCCCAGGCCGGTTTTTGTGGCTTCGGCGGCCGGCGAGACTTCCGCCGGCGTTTCCTCCGCTCCGGAGCGGGCGGATCTATTTTGACAATATGCGGAATTGGAAAGGACGGACAGACATGAGCGTACAATGCAAGGAGATCCAATACAACGGTTACGGTCGCTGCCTGGAAATGACAAACGATGTTTGCAGACTGGTCATCACCCTGGACAAGGGGCCTCATATCATCTGCTTCCAGCTTCATGGCGAGCCCAACGTGATGTTTGAGGACGCGGAGGATACCACTACCCACAGCGGACCGGAGTTTGACGCATATTTTTATCCGGGCGCTGCCTGGCATATCTACGGCGGCCACCGGCTCTGGCTTTCTCCGGAGTCCATGCCGGAGACCTACTATCCGGATAATGACCCGGTCCCCTATGCCGTGGAAGGAAACACTGCCGTCCTTTCTCCGGCGGTTCAGGCCGGAAATCAGGTGCAGTATGTCATCCGGGTCACCCTCAGTGAGAACGGCGGGAAGGCGGAGGTGGCCCACACCATCATAAACCGCAGCAGTGAGGAAAAAACCTTCGCCCCCTGGGGACTGTCGGTTCTGGCTCAGGGCGGCGTGGAGATCGTGCCTCAGGCAGATAAGGAGACCGGCCTGCTGGCCAACCGGCTCCTGGCCCTCTGGGACTATTCGGATATGGCGGACGACCGGGTCTGGTGGGGGACCAAATACATCACCCTGAAGCAGGACCCCACGGCGGAGACGCCCTTCAAGCTGGGGCTGAATCACGAGAAACAGTGGTCCTGCTACCAGCTGGGCCGGGAGCTGTTCGTGAAGCGGTATCACACGGTGGACGGCGGGAACTACCCGGACGGCGGGTGCTCCTTTGAAACCTATACCTGTAAGAACTTCCTGGAGATGGAGAGCCTGGGAGAGCTGGTGACGCTGGCGCCCGGAGAGAGTGTGGATCACGTCGAATATTGGGAGATTTCGGCTGTGGAGGACAGCTTTGACCGCAAGAATGAGGCGAGCATCGCCGCCTTTGTCGAAAAGCACATCCGGTAAAAATGACGAAAACGGTCCCGCTGTCCGGCGCGCCGGACAGCGGGCGTTCTTGAAAAAGGAGAACCGCTTATGATTTCCGTTGCCATTGACGGCCCTTCCGGGGCTGGAAAAAGCACCATTGCCCGCGCCGTTGCCAGGGAACTGGGGTTTCTTTATATTGATACTGGCGCTCTTTACCGCTCCATCGGCTTTTTCGTGCTGGAAAGCGGAAGGGATCCCCGGAAAAAAGAGGACGTAGAGGCCTGCCTGTCTGGAATCCGGCTGGAACTGCGGCACGTGGACGGGGTCCAGCGGGTCTTTCTGAATGAACAGGACGTATCGGAAAAAATCCGTACCCCCGCTGTTTCCATGGCCGCCTCCCAGGTTTCCGCGGTGCCGGAAGTGCGGGCGTTCCTGCTGGAGCTTCAGCGTTCCATGGCCCGGGAAAACAACGTGATTATGGACGGCAGGGATATCGGAACGTGCGTGCTTCCGGAGGCGGATCTAAAGATCTATCTGACGGCAAGTACGGCGGTGCGGGCAAAACGCCGCTATGACGAGCTGACTGAAA
>CAKXAF010000083.1:5755-6404 GCA_934869045.1 uncultured Nitrososphaerota archaeon
TATCGGCACAGTGGTGCTCCCGGATGCCGGGCTGAAGATCTTTCTGACCGCTGCGCCGGAGGACCGGGCGCGGCGGCGTTTTGAAGAGCTGGCCGCAAAAGGGGAAGCCGTCACCTATGAAGAGGTTTTGCGGGACGTGGTTCAGCGGGACTATAATGACACCCACCGGGACATCTCCCCGCTGCGTCAGGCGGCGGACGCGGTGCTGGCCGATACCACCGGTTTCCCCCTGGAAAGGTCCGTGGCCCTGATCCGCTCCCTGGTGGAGGAGCGCCTGGCCGGAAAGGGGATGGGGAAATGAGTTTCTACAGGTTTGCCCAGGGAGTTGTACGGATCGTGGCCCGGTTGCTCTACCGGATCCAGCTGGAAGGGCTGGAGAATGTTCCGCCGGATCGGGGGTTCCTGCTCTGCTCCAACCACATTTCCAACTTTGACCCTATTTTTGTTGGCGGTTGGCTTCAGCAGGAATGCACCTTTATGGCTAAGGAAGAACTGTTTCGCTTTAAACCCTTTGGAGCGCTGATCCGGGCGCTGGGGGCTTTCCCGGTATCCCGGGGCAAAGGCGATACCGCGGCCATCGACCGGGCGGTGGAGCTGGTCCGCAGCGGCCGTGTGGTCACCATCTTTCCGGAAGGGCACCGCTCCAAGA
>CAKXAF010000083.1:6414-9715 GCA_934869045.1 uncultured Nitrososphaerota archaeon
CTCCAAGACCGGCGAACTGCTGAAGCTCAAATCCGGCGCAGTGGTCATCGCCTCTCAGACGCAAGCGGATATCCTGCCCTGCGCTATCAAAAAGGGGAAGCGGAAGCTGATCCGGAGACCTGTGGCAGTGCGGTACGGACCGGTGATCCCCTATCAGAGCCTGGAAATCACGGAACGGACGCCGGCGGAGATCAAAGGAGCCAACCGGCTGCTGGCAGCAGAGCTTTCCCGCCTGCTGGAGGAAATCCATGTATAAGCTGACGCTGGCGAAAACCGCGGGATTCTGCTTCGGCGTGCGGCGCGCGGTGGATCGGGCCTTCCGGCTGGCCGGGGAGGGCACCGACGCTGTGACGCTGGGGCCTATCATCCACAATCCCCAGGTGGTGGAACGGCTGGCTGGGCTGGGGCTCCGTCCGGTGGATACACCGGAGGAGGTTCGGGAAGGACAGACGGTTCTCATCCGTTCTCACGGGGTGGGGCGGGAGGTTTACAACGCCTTGGCAGGCCGGGAAATCGTTGACTGCACCTGCCCTTTTGTGGCAAAGATCCATCGGATCGCAGCGGAACAGTCCGCCGCTGGAAAAATGATTCTCATCGCAGGGAATGCCGGACATCCTGAGGTGCAGGGCATCATCGGCCATTGCCGGACCCAGGCTTTTACCTTTGAAACAGAGGGAAAACTGTGCGAAATCCTACAAAAACTGAAGAATGATGGCGAAAATCCTGTAGCAGTTGTAGCGCAGACTACCTTCCACGAGATTTTGTGGAAAAAATTCCAACAAATTATCGAAAAACTATATACAAACGCACAAATCTTTGATACAATATGTAGTGCGACTACTGCGCGCCAGAAAGAGGCCGTGGAGCTCGCGGAAGAATCTGATTTTATGGTTGTCATTGGTGGGAAATCGAGTTCCAATACTCTGAAATTGTTCGAAATCTGCTCCCGTTCCTGCGAAACGATTTTGGTAGAATCCAAAACAGACCTTGACAAACGTCAGATTTTACGCCATAATAGAATAGGCGTTACTGCCGGTGCGTCTACCCCGGCTGATATAATCAAGGAGGTTCTAAATACCATGACTGAAATTTTGGAAAACCAAGACGAAGAGATGAACTTCGCAGAACTATTGGAGCAATCTCTCAACGCAAATAATGAGAAATTATATACAAATAAGAGGGTAAAAGGCATCATCACCAATATTGCTCCCAATGAACTGCATGTGGACGTCGGCGCGAAGCAGGCCGGCATCGTTCCCGCTTCCGAGCTGAGCGACGATCCCGCTGTTACCACCGAGTCCTTCCAAAAGGGCGACGAGATCGAGCTGATTGTGATGAAGGTCAACGATCAGGAAGGCATCGTGACCCTTTCCAAGAAACGCTGCGACGCGGAGGCAGGTTATGACGCGATCTGCAAGGCGTACGAGGACCAGGCCGTCCTGGATGGGGTTGTGGTCGAAGTTGTCAAGGGCGGCGTTCTGGTGCTGACCAACGGCCTGAAAATATTTGTGCCCGCTTCTATGACCTCTGACCGCAAGGTCGAGGATTTGACTACCCTTCTGAAGAAGGACGTCCGTTTTAAGATCATCGAGGTCAACGACCGCCGCCGCCGCGCTGTCGGTTCTATCCGTGCGGTTCTGGCCGACGAGAAGAAGGCGAAACAGGAAGAGTTCTGGGCCAATGTCGAGGTGGGCAAGGTCTACCACGGTGAAGTCAAGTCCCTGACCTCTTATGGTGCGTTCGTCGATCTGGGCGGCGTAGACGGCATGATCCATATCACCGAACTCTCCTGGACCCGCATCAAGTCCCCCGAGGAAGTCGTTCACGTGGGCGATATGGTGGAGGTCTATATCAAGGATATCGACACCGAAAAGAAGAAAATTTCCCTGGGCTATAAGAAATCTGAGGATAACCCGTGGGAAATCTTTAAACGCGATTATGAGATTGGCTCCGTGGCGGAAGTCAAGATCGTTTCCATCACCTCCTTTGGCGCTTTTGCGCAGATCATCCCTGGTGTGGACGGGCTGATTCATATTTCTCAGATTGCCAATGAGCGTATTGCAAAAGTTTCCGACAAGCTGGCGGTCGGCGATGTTGTCAACGCCAAGATCATCGACATTGACTTCGATAAGAAGAAAGTCAGCCTGTCTATCCGCGCAACTCTGGATGAGGAGCCTGCTGCGCAGGTGGAGGAGGACGAGGAGCCTTCCGCCGCTTCCCAGTATGCCGCCGATCTGGAGGGTATTGAAGGCGTGACGGTAGAATAAGCGCTTTCTGGATTGGACACGAAGCCCCCTGTTTTGGCAGGGGGCTTTTTCTCATAGGAAAAAGGAGGCTTTTATGGGAGTTCGCATCCTGATCGTGGAGGACGACGCGGACATCAATCGTCTGCTGGAGCGAATCCTGGTCAAATCAGGTTACGATACAACGGCTGCATTTTCCGGAAGCGAGGCGCGGCTGCTGAAGCCGCAGACCTTTGATTTGATTCTGCTGGATCTGATGCTGCCAGGAGCCACGGGGGAGGAATTGATTGCGGAGATCCGGCAAAGCAGCACGGTGCCGATTATTGTGATCTCCGCCAAGGGACAGGAGGACAAGCTGAACGCCCTGAAATCCGGCGCAGATGATTTCATCGCCAAGCCTTTTGATGTAGAGGAGGTCAAGGTGCGGGTCCAGAGCCTTCTGCGGCGGGCCAGGGAATTTTCCTCTCCCGCGGCTTCCGGCAGCCGGCTGGTGCTTGGGAAGCTGACCCTGGATCCGGAGAGCCGGGAGGCGGAGGTGGAAGGCCAGCCTCTGATTCTGACGGCGCGGGAATTCGACATCCTGGCGTTGCTGCTGCGGTATCCCAACAAAGTGTTCACCCGGCAGAACCTGTTTGAGACCGTCTGGGGGGATGATTACCTGGGCGACGACAACACCATCAACGTCCACATCAGCAATCTGCGCTCCAAACTGCAGAAACTGGACCCGAAGGGAGAGTATATCGCGACGGTCTGGGGCATCGGGTTCAAGGCTGGGAAGCGGCCGTAGCGGTTTAAGAAACACTTAAGGTTTTCTTTAAGAGGTTTTACATCTCCGGGAGTATGATGAAATCAATTGAAAAAGTGAAAGGATGATTCATCAATGGAAGCCAGTTTGCTGACGACCCGGGATCTTTGTAAAAATTACCGGGGGCCGGCGGTTGACCATGTTTCGCTGGAGGTAAAGCAGGGCCAGATTTTTGGCCTGGTGGGGAAGAACGGCGCGGGGAAAACCACGTTAATCCGAATGGCTACCGGGCAGACGATGCCCACCTCTGGGG
>CAKXAF010000084.1:0-423 GCA_934869045.1 uncultured Nitrososphaerota archaeon
GTTTGACGCCCACACCGATCCCAGCCAGACCCTGGACCTTATCAATGAACTCAACGGGAACGGCAATCATGCCTACCTGGTCATGACCCGTGCCGAATGCTTCGCGGGTGTTTTTGCATTGCGGAAGGTCGAGGAAAGCCCAGATACCGCCGAGCTTACCATCTTTTTGGCAAAACGCCACTGGAATCAAGGTTTTTGCGGTGAACTTCTGCGCTTTGCCCGGGAAAAGGCCCCTGGTATGGGATTTTCCAAACTCTGCGCATGGATTGCCGACGGAAACACGGCCTCTCAAAAAGCGCTGGAAAAGGCCGGCTTCACGGTGGAGCAGCGTCTGACGATTCGCGGCTGGGACGGTGGCCTCACCGTCTACCAGCTTTCCCTGGAGGATTCATCCGCCTGTTAAACAGCGGCGGCAGAGAAACG
>CAKXAF010000084.1:433-9641 GCA_934869045.1 uncultured Nitrososphaerota archaeon
TATTCTCCCGCGTTTAAACCCGGGGCGGCATTTAACGTGTTGTGCGTTTCTCGCCCGCCGCTGTTGCTGTTAGAGCCGCCGCTTATTTCCGGATCAGCAGCGGGCCTTCCCGGAGGGCTTTCAGCAAATCCTTCTGGCTCCGGATTCGCTCCCTGGTCAAAATTCCGCCCAGGGCATATCCATCGGGGTCATGAAAATCCGATCCGCTGATTTGCTGGAGCCCATATTTTTCCGCCCACGCCATGGCGATATCATTGCGGGACTCATGGCGGGGATGCCCGTTATACGTCTCGATTCCGTCCAGGAGTTGGGGATTAACCACCGACATCCCATTCCGGAAGGGATGCGCCTGATAAAACAGCAGCCCCTCCTGCCGGGCAAAGGCAGAAAACGACGCCGCATCCATCTCTAAAAATTCCGGATGGGCTCTCAGGAGTTCTTCGGTGACGCCATAAACGAGATAATCGTTCTCATTTTCGTCAAACCGGATTTCCATCCCCAGCAACACGGTAAGCCGCTCCCCTGCGGCATCCCGGAACCGTTTCCAGCCGCTGAGATAAAAGTCCATGGTTTCATCCCAGGAGCTTCCTTCGGGCATCACGTCGAAGGTATATCGATTAAAATGGTTGGTGATGACCACGCCGGAGTAACCGGCCTCAATGTAAAGCCGCGCCCCCTCCTCTGGCAGGACGGTTCCGCACTTGCTGACGCCCTTGGTATGACAATGCAGGTCGAATTGATACAAAATGCCTCACGCTCCTTTTTCGTATTTTATTGTAGCGGATTTTTTCAAAAAAGGCAAGTTTTCCGCGAACTTTGTAAGAGAGCCGTAAAGTTTCGCCCGTTTTTGCGGCGGCAGGTTTGGAAAATACAGAACCTTCCTGCAAACGTGCAGGGAGCGCCGCCCCTCCACACCCGCGGTTTTGCGTCCTCAAGACAGAAGCACCCACGACAGAATGCCATGGGTGCTTCTTATCAGGCTCCTGCCTGGGCCGCGTCCTCCGCTTCCTTGAGCATCATGTCCTTGACCTTCATCAGCCGGGTGACGCTGCTGCGCTCGTTGTCCTCCAGCTTCATGGTGATATAACGGATGTTCCGCTTTGTCTCGGGAATCATTACATGCTCCAGCGCGTTGACCCGCCGGCGGGTCTTTTCAATTTCGTCGGCCAGCATGGCGCAGGTCTTTTCCACCTGGGCCAGCTCGATGAGCTTGGGCATCAGTCCAGCCAGATCCAATACCGCGCCATCCAGCTCCGCAGAGGTAAAGGCAAAGCTGTAGGGCAGTTCCTGAATCTCGCCTCCGCCCTCCGCTGTGAAGGTGGGGACGCTGACGCCCATGATGTTCCGGCTTCCCACCGAAAGGGCGACGCTTCCGCCCGCCTCGGACAGCAGCGCCTCGCCGATATCCTCCCCGCCCATCCGGGCGGCCGCGACGGCGACCCGCCGCATATCGGCGGACAGAGCCGCTTCCACCTCCCGGCGGAGCTCCCGGTTGCGGCGGATGTAAAGCATGAACTGACGCACCATCTCATCCCGCTTATCCTTGAGGAGCTTATGCCCCTTCGTTGCGGTCTTCAGGCGTTTTTTCTGCCGGGAAAGCTCCATCCGCGTCGGGTTGACTCGAGTTGCCATGGGCGGTTACTCCTTTTCCGTGGGATAGTATTTGTCCAAATACTCATCCTTGATCCGCTTAAGCTCGCTGCGGGGCAGAATCCCCAGCAGCCGCCAGCCGATGTCCAGGGTTTCCTCGATGCTGCGGTCGGCGTTGTAGCCCTGGGAGACGTATTCCTTCTCAAAGGCGTCGGCAAATTTGGCATAGAGCTTGTCGGTATCCGACAGCGCCGCATCGCCCAGGATGACTGCCAAATCCTTGGCCTCTTTGCCCCGGGCGTAGGCGGAAAACAGCTGGTTCATCACACCGGAGTGATCCTCCCGGGTCTTGCCCGGCCCGATGCCCTTATCTTTCAGCCGGGACAGGGAGGGAAGCACGTCGATGGGCGGAACAATGCCCTTCAGGTGCAGTTCCCGGGAAAGAATGATCTGTCCCTCGGTGATGTAGCCGGTCAGATCGGGGATGGGGTGGGTCTTATCGTCCTCGGGCATGGTCAGGATCGGGATCTGGGTAATGGACCCCGCCTTGCCCCGGATCCGCCCAGCACGCTCGTAGAGGGAGGCCAGGTCGGTGTAGAGATAGCCGGGATAGCCGCGGCGTCCGGGAACCTCCTTCCGGGCGGCGGAAACCTCCCGCAGCGCCTCGGCGTAGTTGGTGATGTCAGTGAGGATGACCAGAACGTGCATCCCCAGCTCGTAGGCCAGATACTCCGCACAGGTAATGGCCATGCGCGGGGTGGAAATGCGTTCAACCGCCGGGTCGTTGGCGAGGTTCATAAAAAGCACGGCACGGTCGATGGCGCCGGTACGGCGGAAGTCCTTGATGAAGAAGTCCGCTTCCTCGAAGGTGATGCCGATGGCCGCGAAAACTACGGCAAACTTCTCTCCGGAGCCCCGAACCTTGGCCTGCCGGGCGATCTGAGCCGCCAGTTGGGCATGGGGCAGACCGGAACCGGAGAACACCGGCAGCTTCTGCCCGCGGACCAGGGTGTTCAGCCCGTCAATCGCCGAGATCCCCGTCTCAATAAATTCCGCCGGATAGTCCCGGGCCGCCGGGTTCATGGGTGATCCGTTGATGTTCAGGCTCTGTTCCGGGATGATGGGGGTGCCGCCGTCAATGGGGTTGCCCATGCCGTCAAAAACCCGCCCCAGCATGTCGGGGCTGACCTTCAGCTCGATGCCGTGGCCCAGAAACCGGGCCTTGGAGTCGGCGATGCGCAGGCCCTGGGCGCTTTCAAAAAGCTGCACCATAGCCTTGTCACCGTTGACTTCCAGTACCTTGCCGATGCGGACCTCGCCGTCCGCCTGCTCGATTTCCACCAGCTCGTCGTATTTGACGCCCTCGACGCCGTCCACCAGCATCAGGGGGCCGACGACTTCGCGAATGGTCTTGTATTCCTTACGCATGGTCGCTTTCCTCCTCCATCAGCGCGGCAAACTCGTCCTCCAGCTCTTTGGATATCTCTGCAAACCGGCTGTCCCACTGATCCTCGTGGATCCGTTTCATCCGCCCGATCTGCTCCAGCACCGGCATCTTCATGACTGCCTCAAAGGGGACCTCTGCGGCCACAGCCTCTTCGCTCTTGTGATACCACTGAAGGATCAGGTGCAGCATCCCATACTGCTTTTCCGGGGAGGTGTAGGTGTCCACCTCATCAAAGGCGATCTGGTGCAGATAGTCCTCCCGAATAGACCGGGCCGCTTCCAGGGTCATGCGGTCCTTGACCGCCAGGGCGTCCACACCCACCAGCCGGACAACCTCCTGAAGCTCCGCCTCCTCCTGGAGGATGCGCCGGGTCTCCGCCACCTGGGCCGACCAGGCCGCCGCCACGTTCTGATCAAAATATTCCGACATCGTATCACTGTACAGCGAGTAGCTGGTCAGCCAGTCGATGGCCGGGAAGTGGCGCTTATACGCCAGATCCGCCGACAGCCCCCAGAATACCTTGACGATGCGCAGGGTTGCCTGGGAGACCGGCTCGGAGGTGTCGCCGCCGGGAGGGGAAACCGCCCCGATGGCCGAAACCGCGCCGTACCGTTCCTCTGAGCCAATGCACCGGACGAATCCGGCCCGTTCGTAAAATTCCGCAAGCCGGGAGCCTAAGTATGCCGGATAGCCCTCTTCGCCGGGCATCTCCTCCAGCCGTCCCGACATCTCCCGGAGCGCCTCTGCCCAGCGGGAGGTGGAATCCGCCATGATGGCGACCTTGTATCCCATATCCCGGAAATATTCAGCGATGGTGATGCCGGTGTAGATGGAGGCCTCCCGGGCCGCCACAGGCATGTCGGAGGTGTTGGCGATGAGCACCGTGCGTTTCATCAGCGACAGCCCGGTGCGGGGGTCGTGAAGCTCCGGGAACTCCAGCAGCACGTCGGTCATCTCGTTGCCGCGTTCGCCGCAGCCCACGTAGACGATGATGTCCGCGTCGGCCCATTTTGCCAGCTGATGCTGGACCACGGTCTTGCCGGAGCCGAAGGGCCCGGGGATGGCCGCGATGCCGCCCTTGGCGATGGGGAACAGGGTGTCGATGACCCGCTGCCCCGTGACCATGGGCTCGCCGGGGGCAATTTTCTCCGCCACCGGCCGCCGCCGACGGACCGGCCAGCGCTGGAGCATCGGGATCTCCACCGTGCTGCCGTCATCCTTCCGAATCCGGGCAATTGGTTCGACAATGGTGGCCTCGCCTTCATAGATCCATTCCACTGTGCCGGAAACTTTCGGCGGCATCATGATTTTCTGCTGCACCGCAGGGGTTTCCTGCACAGTGCCCAGCACGTCGCCGCCGATGAGCCGGTCGCCGGCTTTGGCGGCGGGAACAAAGTCCCATTTCTTATTGCGATCCAGCTTGGGAACCTCAATCCCGCGGGTAATACGGTCGCCAGCCTCCTCATATATCACGTTGAGGGGACGCTGGATGCCGTCAAAAATGCTTTCAATAAGTCCCGGAGCCAGTTCCACGGATAGGGGTTCACCGGTGCTGTACACCGGTTCCCCGGGTCCCAGTCCCGCGGTCTCCTCATAGACCTGGATAGATGCGCGGTCTCCCCGCAGCTCGATGACCTCGCCGATGAGGCGCTTGTCGCTGACCCGCACCACATCAAACATCTCCACGTCCGACATGCCGGTGGCCACAATCAGCGGCCCGGCCACCTTCAGGATGGTCCCGCAGCGGACTTCGCCGGTTGTATTGGGATTTCCCATACCTTATCGGTTCCCTCCCGCAAAGGCGGGAACCTCCTCCTTTTCTCAACTTATTGCAGATCCATTCCCACTGCCTTGTAAATGTTTTTCTGGATCTGCTCCATCCCAAAGCGCTGGGAGCCCCTGCTCCCGGGAATCGGGATAATGGCGGGAAAGGTCCGGGACTGATACCGGGCCAGCTCCTCCGGAACCAGCTTCGCCAGCTCTTCGGTAAGGTAAATCACCGAGCAGCCTGCTTTCGCCAGCCGGTGGATAGCTTTGGCCGTATCCTCCGCCGTCTCCGCCGTGATGGTCTGGACGCCGAGGACGCGAAAAAGCATCACGGACTCCCGGTCGCCGATGACCGCCAGGGATCCCTGTACTGCTTCACTGCTCATAAACGCCCTCCTTCCCACAACAAACAGTATCATTCAAAATAATATTCCACTTTGTAAATAAAATCAGAGCTTCTGCGCGAACAGCACCCGCAGCTCCCGTGCTTCCGTCTCCCGCTGCATCAGATAGCAGGCGATGGGGCCGATACTGAAGGTGGAATCATCCCCATCCTTCAGCAGCGCGATGCGCTCTTCCGTAAACCGCTGCTCCGCCTGGGTGATATCTCCGGCCTGGACGTACTCCCCCAGCACCCGGCCGATGGCGGAGGAAAACTCCCCCTTGGCCAGCGCTTCGGGCAGCATCGCGGGCTGGATGCCCAGCGCCGCAGGGAACGTTTCCTCCGGGATGGTCCCGCCGGGAAGCAGCACCGTCTCCAGCTTGCCGCCGTCCCACCGGAGCGACGCCGCCCGGAGGGCGCTTAACACGTTGGTAAAGTCCACCTGTGCCGAAAAATACCGGCTCAACAGGGGGTTTTTCTTCTTTTTCAGCACCGTCCGGATGTGTTCAAACACCGCCCGGTCCACCGCTGCGCTGAAATGGAGCAGATCCGGATAGTCCCCCTTCTCCAGCACCGCTCCGAAGGCAGCTGGCAGCATGGAGTACTCCCCGTTTTCGATGCAGATCCGTAAAAGCTCTGCCGGGATCGTCCCGCCTTCCACCAGCAGGTGGGAAACGTCCTGGCCCAGCACCTTTCCTTTGTAAAGGGCCTTGATGTTGTGGGCGTCGGTGGGAAGCAGGAACAAATCGGTCCAGGCTGGTTCCGGGGAAAGCTCCGCGATCACCCGGCGGGTCTCCTCGGTCTCTGCCCGGATCAGCGCGTCCGCGTCGGTTTTTACGCCGGGCTTTCCGCCGCCGTAGCCGCTTTCCGCCAGAAGGCGCACGGCATCCTCCCGGTTCGCTTCCCGCAGGCGGGCCCACTTGCCGGAATCCAGCAGCCGGGTCTCCAAAACCTTGATCCGTCCGACCGCAAAGGGGTAACTCACTTGCGCCATACCTGCAAAACCCTTTCTCATCTTCAAATTCCGGTTCCAGCATCCTTCCTACTGATAGAGGATGTGATAGACCTCTTTCTCGCAGTCCTCCCGGACCAGGGAAAGCAGCATCTCAAAGGAACCGTTGACGTCATATTTCTCGCCGGACAGCAGCACGCCGCCCCGTATCTTTGCGTGGGCGTCCGAGAGGGTCAGCCCGCCGGGAAGGCCCCTGGCCTTCAGCGCTTCGTTGAGCCGGTCCAGCATCGGCTTTCCACCGCCAAAAGGCCGCTCGTAGCGTACCCGGTCGGCCTCCGGTACTGAAAGAACCTCATACCCTGTCTCCGCGGATTCCAGCACGATGCGCTCGATCAGCGCCGCCCACCGGCTCTCCGGCAGCCCGGCCAGCTCGCCCAGCGCCTTCTCAAAGGCCTGGTCAATCACCGCCCGGCGGGACGCCAGGGTGTTTTTCCGGGTTTCCAGACCGGTCATCAGCCGCTCGCGGCGCTCGATGTCCGCCGCAGAGGCCTTTGCGCTGCGGAGCAGCGCCGCTGCCTCTGCAGAGGCAGCGTCCAGAACCTGCTTGGCAGCAGACTCCGCACGCTCCTCTCCCTGCCGCCGGATGGAATCCGCTTCCTCCGCCGCATTTTTCCGGATTTTCTCAATAATTGCTTCTGCGCCCAAGGGATCTCCTCGCTTTCTGTGACCGATGTAGGTTAGATCTGGATGCCGACAAAGATAAGCAAAACGGAGACCAGCAGCGCCAGAATGGCGTAGGTCTCAACCAGAGCGGTCATCGTGATGCCCTTGGCAGAAGCCTCCGGCTGCTTGGCCGTCATGTGGATGGCCGCCACAGCCGCCTTGCCCTGGCTCATAGCGGACAGAAGGCCGACGATAGCCATGGGGAGTGCGGCAAAGAAGAAGGACCATCCCTGCTGCATGGTGAGCTCTACAGCTCCGCCGCCGAGCAGACCGGTGCGGACCATGATCAGCACCGCGGTCAGGAATCCGTAGATACCCTGTGTGCCGGGAAGCGCCTGCAGAACCAGAAGTTTGCCGAAAAGCTCCGGCTTTTCCGAAACGACGCCGGCTGCAGCCTGGCCGCCGATCTGGACGCCATAGGCGGAACCGATTCCGGGAAGAGCCGCAGCGAGAAATGCACCGATGATCGCAATAACGAGACCTGTTGACATGTTAGTTTCCTCCTTGATTTGAATCGTTTTGATCGATAACCTCGACATAACGGGGGTCGATGCGCAAAGGACGGAAAGCGTACCCGCCGCCCTCATAGAACTTGTTGAAAAACTCGATATACTGCAGGCGGCTGTCGTGGACATAAGCAGACAGCAGCCCCATCGCCAGGTTGAAGATATGCCCCACCGCATAGATCAGCAGGGAGAACACAAACCCGATCACCGATCCCTGCACCATTCCGGCCAGCAGGTTCATGACCATGCCGACGACGCCGGTGGCCAGGGAGAGAGCCAGGATACGGGAGTAGGAAAGGATGTCGCTCATGTAGCTGGTAATATTGTAAAGCCCGCCAAAGCCGCCGATGATCTTGCCGAAGATGCCCTTCTTGGCCCGTCCGGCCGTCAAAAGGATCACCGCCGCGCCCACAATGGCCAACACTATTCCCACCGTCCGGGACGCCGGCAAAAACAGCAGCCCCAGCCCGGTGATGAGCAGCATCCAACTCAGCTGGTCAAAGATTCCATCCCAGAAGCGGCCAGCTTTGGCATCCTCCACCATCTTCATGATCATACCGGAGAAAATGTGCAGCACACCGATAATCATGCAGAATGCCAGCATCCCCATAGGATTGTCTAGCGGCGCAAAGAGGATGGGGCGCCACGTCTCGCCGAAATAGCTTCCGAAGATGATCCCCCAGAAAATCGTGGTAATGCTGGAAAAGAACAGAACATTTACCAGTTTTCCGAAATCGCCCCGGGGCTTTTTGAGCTTCTTAAAGGCCCAGATTCCGATAAGCATCAGCAGCCCATATCCCGCGTCGCCCATCATCAGGCCAAAGATGATCCAGTACCACGGCCCCATAACGGGATTGGGGTCAAGCTCCCCATTGCTGGGCCGGGAAAACATGTCGGTAATCGTTTCAAACTGGGAAATAAACCGGTTATTCTTGGTGACAGTCGGTGGCTTTTCTCCCTCTTCCGGTTCCCGGAAGGTCAGCTCATAGCAGTCCGTGACCCTTGCCACCGCCTTTTCCACCCGGGCAGTCCGGTCACTGCGGACCCATCCCTCCAGGAAAACCGTCTCCACCGTTTCCCCAAAAGGAGTATCCTGCCGGGCCTCCTCGGCTTCACGCTGGTCCCGGAGCAGCTCGAGCTCGGTCCTTCGTCCGGCTAAAAGGGTCAGTTCCCGGGCGATCTCCTCCCGGCGCGCGTTCAGCTCACCGATCCGGGCCTGATATCCATCGCAGAGGTCCTTGGGAAAGCCTTTTCCCCCAGGGGGAGCCGCCTCGGAAAAGCCTGCGGCGGAGACCGCCCTGAGCAGCCCGTCCTCCTCAGCCAGATAGGTATACAGCAGTACAGCCGTTCCCTGGGGGCCGCTGTCCAGCAGCTGCAAAACTCCGCCGCCTTCCTCTGCCGCCAGCTTTGCCTCATCCGCCCTCGAACGCTCCACATATCCGCTGCGGACTCCGGAAAAACGGGTTGTCCCAATCTCCTCCATGGAGATGTCCATCGGCAGCCAGGGCAGCAGCTCCTGGATTTTCGCCTGGATCCCGGCGATTTCCCCCGCCGCCGCTTCATCCTCCGCATGAAGCGCCTCGATCTTCCCGAGCAGTTCCTCCGCCTCCCGGTTTCCGGCCACAAACTCCGTATAACCGACCTCCGGCCGCGGCGCGAACATACCTTGCTTTCCCTGGTACTGCCGCACCACCTTCAGCGCCTGTTCCGCCCGGGCGGCCTCCTGGCTGCCCGTGGCTGCGGCGGGAGCGCCCTCTGCGTCCACCGGCATCACCTCGCCGATCCGCTGCAGCGCCTGAGCCAGCGCGTCTTTATCTTCCCTGAGAGCAACGAGCAGGACC